>JAFGEY010000456.1 GCA_016931365.1 Anaerolineae bacterium | reverse complement strand
AGCGCCGCTGGTCGAGTAGGGCCACGCATTTTGGCCCGTATCGAGACCCAGGCGCGGCCCGAACAAGCGAATTTCAGCAGCCTAAACTGCTCGCGTGGTCTCGATATGCCGCCACAAAGAACGTGGCGACTACTCGACCGACGCTCGCTCTCCTTATTTGAAAGGTATTGCGTCTAGCATAGCTGTCGATAACAGACACAGACGTCTTACTCGTCGCCTTCGTAGGGCGTAAACCACTTGAATCCAGATGCTTCCATCTGCGCCAGATAGCGCGCGTTGCCTTTGGGCATCTCGCTGGCGCGATAGTGAAGGCCAAAGTAGCGCTGCGCGGCATTGATGTAGCCGTCCCGGCGTGCCGTCCCCACCGCTCGCGCAGCCAAGTCATCGCCGGACACCGCGCGACAGGTCTCGGCCAATGCTTCAAGCCGCTCCTCGGTGCTCTCGACGCGGCGGCTGGAATACTTGGCCTCAAACGCAGCCAGCAGATCCTGGTCGGATAGATCGCGATACTGCTCAACGTGTACCACTATGTCAATGCCGAGCTTGGGCTGCACTTTGGGCGCCGTTCGAGGATAGCCCAGGCAAAGCAGCACCACTGGAAACACGCCGTCGGGCAAGGCAAGTCTGTCGCGCAGTTCATCAAAAAATTCAAGCACTGTGCCGATGTAGACCGATCCCAGTCCCATGACGTCGGCGGCAGTGCAGATGTTTTGCGCGCAGATCAGCGTGTCTTGGAAAGAAATCCAAAAGTGGCGAAACGATCGGGTCGCCGTGAAAGGCGCATCGCGCAATTCGGCCCAGCGCTTCAACCGTCGGAAATCGAGGCAAAAAAGCAGCGATGCCGGCGCATTTTCGATAAAACCCTGTCCGCATCGCTCGCGCAACCATTGGCGCGTCTCAGTTCGCTCGATCTGGATGATCGAATAGGGCTGCAAGTTGCCCCCGGTTGGCGCATGGAGGCCTGCCTCAATCACCTGTCGCAGCACATCTGGCGGGATGGGATCGTCAACGAAAGCGCGGCAACTCCCCCGCTCATTCAGCAGCCGCATCGTTTCATTAGGAAAAGTCATTGCCGTTGATCCTCAACTGCGAGCATGCCACCTGGTGGTATGCTCATAAAGTTCGTTGACCTCAATCCAGCTCACCGTGCCCAGATCGAGCAGCAGGTCCGACAGCAACGCGACCGATCCCCAATGCGTGTTCAGCAGTTTGAGCACCTGCTCCCACAGTGACAGGACCAACAGATCGCGCGCACCCGGCAGTTCTTGCCCCTGGCTCTGCTCAAACAGTGCGTCGACATACGACACGACGATCCCATAGTCCTCAGTCAACATTTCAATAGCCAGCGGGCCATGCGTGGTGTGCATCGTTTCAGCTGCCGCCCCGGCCAGGCCGACCAGGATCGCTTGCTTGAGCTGCTGTGCCGATCCATCCTCGGGCTCAAATGACACCGCGTTTATGCCCGACAGATCGGGCAGGATGGATGCTTGTTCGAATGGCCTGCCCAGCGCGCAGGCGACGATCGCCCGCCCCGCTTCGTGGATCGACCATTGCTCTCGCGTCTTCTCAACCATCGTTCCTCCTTACGCTAGACCTTCCCTACTCGTTTCAATGGCATATCGAGTACCTCACGCACCTTATCTGCCAACGCGTTGGGTGAAAAAGGCTTTTCAAGAAAAGAGACTCGTCCTGTCGAAATGCCATACGGCTCAATGGCGTCCTCCGTATAACCCGACATATAAAGCACACGCATTTCCGGTCGATTGGCCCGCAACCGCCGGGCCAGTTCGCCACCATCCATCTCGGGCATCACCACATCAGTGAGCAGCAAGGCAATAGGCCCATGATACTCTTGCATAAGCTGGATCGCCTCCCCTGGCGTATGCGCGACCAACACCGTATACCCCCGCCGATCCAGCACCCGCCGGGCCAGCTCGCGCACGACGACCTCGTCCTCGACGAGCAGGATCGTCTCGGTGCCCGCCGTAGACATACCCGGCGCAGTTGGCGATTCCTCCACCTGTGTGCCATCTGGCACAAGAGGCAAATACACCCTGAACGTGCTGCCCTGGCCCGGCATACTTTCAACATCGACGTGCCCCTCGCTTTGAGTCACAATGCCGTGCACTGTCGACAGGCCCAGACCGGTCCCTTTGCCGCTCGGCTTGGTAGTGAAAAAGGGCTCAAAAATGTGCGGCAAAATCTCTGGTTCGATTCCGATCCCCGTATCACTGACCGCCAACAGGGCATACGGCCCCGCCTCGACGCCCGGATGGCTTTCAGCATAGCGGCGATCCAGGTTAACACGCTGCGTGGACAAAGCCAATATCCCGCCTTGCAGCATCGCATCGCGCGCATTGACGACAAGGTTCATCACTACCTGTTCGATCTGCCCCGGGTCGGCCATCACCAGGCCCAGCTTAGGGGTCAGATCGAAATGCAACGCAATGTTTTCGCTGATCAGGGAACGTAGCATCTTTTCCATCTCACTGACGATGACATTCAGATTGAGCAACTGTGGTTTGAGCCACTGACGGCGGCTAAAAACGAGCAACTGGTTTGTGAGCGACGCGGCACGATCGGCGGCGCGCTGCACTTCTTCCAAATCGGCGCGCAGGGGATGTCCGGTCACAAGTTCGCCCAACACCAGTTCGACATAGCCGCGAATGGCAGTGAGGATGTTGTTGAAATCGTGGGCCACGCCGCCAGCCAGCTGCCCCATCACCGCCATTCGATCCTGCTGGCGGAGGCGTTCTTGCAGTTCGTGTTCGGGCGTCATATCACGGATAACCAGCACCCATTCGGCCTCGGTAGAGACGGCGGGCATGGGCCGGACGATCACTTGAAAAGTGCGACCTTGTATCTGAATTTCGCGCCAGTTCTGTGCCAGTCCATCGAGCAGCAAATCGACCGTCGAGATGCCGCCCACTTGGTCGAGCACCTCACCCATCCGGGTATCGGCAAGGACAGCAAGATATTGACGACCGGCCGGGTTGGCACGCACCAGCCGGTGTTGTTCATCGAGCAAGAGCACGCCGTCGGGCACTACATCGATGATCAGTTGGACTTGCTCGGCCTGCTGCCGAAGCTGGGCCAACAACTGCTCGCGGGCCTGTTCGGCCTCTTTGCGCGCGGTGATGTCGCGCCCCACGCCGAGCAGGCCGATGATCTGACCTTGCGCGTCGTGCAGCAGTATTTTGGTATCCGCGACCCACCTGCGCACCACGCGCTCGGGATAAAACACCTCCTGCTCAATGACCGCTTTTCCAGCTTTAAGAAACGCCTGCAAGATCGACTGATAATGCGCTGCGAGATCGGAGGACATAAAGTCAAAGTCGGTTTTGCCTAACACCTCTTCCTGGCCGCGGGCATTGAGGATGCGGAGCGACGCGGCGTTGTTGAGCAAAAAGCGGCCCTCAGTATCCTTGACATAGATGTTATCCGGCAGGTGATCGATCAGAATGCGCAATAATTCGCGCTCGTGCGCCAACTCCGCCTCGGCCTGCCTGCGCTCCCGAATTTCAAGCTGCAACACCTCGTGCGCCTGGGCATTCCGCAGCGCAATCGAGGCATAGGTCGCTAGCGTCTCGACCAGGGCCAAATCGTCCGGCGTAAAATGCGCCGTCTGCCGGCTGAGACACATCGCACCCAGGACGCGATCGTCGGCAAGCAAAGGCACGACGATAATATGCTCTCGCTCGACGGGCGTGCCGGGAATTTGCTGGCCGACCTTGTGTTCATGCGCGTCGTTGAAAATGAGTCCCTGCCCGGCCTTGACTGCCTGACCGGAAAAACTGCATTCCACGTCGATCACCGCTGCAAGGATTTCGGCCTCATAGAGTGGATCGATCGCCACGACCGGGATCAAGGTGCGGCCATCGGCACTCAACAGCGAAATGAAACACCCATAAGCATCAACAACATCTTGCGCGCCAACGGCAATACGCTTTAGAACCTCGGTCACGTCAAGGCTGGACACCAGGTGCCGGGCCAGCCCGATAAGCTGCTGCTGCTGGCGCGCCGTCTGGCGCAGCGCATTTTGGGTCTCCTGTTGCGCTGTGATGTCGGTAAAGACCGCCATCGTCCCGCCGAAACGCCCTGCAGCATCAAACCAGGGACTGCCGCTGGCCAGAATCGCCTTCTGGGTTTTGTCCCGGCACAGCAGGTTCAACTCGTAGCGATCCGACTGGCCTTGCTCGCGCCGCTCATCGGCCGCGCGGACGATCTCGTGCTGCTTGGGAGGAATGATAACAGTCCAGTGCAGCCCGATCAATTCATCCAGTGCATAACCGGTCAAGGCACAGGCGGCCGGGTTGGCCCACACGATATAGCCTTCTGCATCCTGAACAACGATTCCTTCGGCCATTGTTTGCACAACGTCGAAACCAAATTTATCGAGCTGCCAGGATATGCCTGTCTGCCGCCGATCGCTTTCAGGATGGGTCACGATCCCTCCGCCCGTTCGTCTCGCATTTCATCCAGTGTACCACACATCCCCCTGTACGATCAACCCTCCCAGGCACGAACCGCATCAAAAAAGGCCGCCGCGCCCGCGCCAAGCAGCCTGGGCACATGCGTGTACACATAGCGGCAGCCCATTTGCAGGTAATGCCGGGTCGCCTCGGTGCTGCCTGCCGAGCCGGGCACCTTGCCTGCCCTGACGATGGCCTCGAAGGCCGCGTCGATAGCTGCTTGCACCGGCGGCGCGCTCGTCTGCCCCGGATAGCCCATCGACTGCGAAAGGTCGGACGGGCCGACAAAGAACACGTCAACGCCTTTTACCCGGAGGATTTCGTCGATGTTTTGCAGCGCCTCCACCTCTTCCAACTGCACGCAAACCAGCGTCTCCCGGTTGACTTGAGTCACATATTCGTCCAGCGCGAGGCCCAAGCCGTAATTCGACGGGCGCGTGCCCGCCGCCAGGCCGCGCTTGCCCAGCGGATGATACTTGACCGCCTCAACCACGCGCTGTGCGTCGGCGGCGGTGTTGACGTGCGGCGCCTGCACGCCCATCGCGCCGCGATCCATCACCTTGAGAACGTCGTCAGGGTCTTTGGTCTTGGGGCGCACGATCGGCGTGATCCCGCTGACCTCGGCGGCCATGATCATCAACTCGACGCTTTCCGGTGTGTTTGTGCCGTGCTCGCAGTCGATCAGCACCCAGTCAAAGCCCAACGCGCCGATCATCTCGACAATCTGCGGTGAGGGGATCATCACCGAGACGCCCAACGCCGGCTGTCCGGACAGGATTTTCGCTTTCATCTGATTTTTTTTCATCTGTCATCCTCGCGCCACAAACCGGGTTTTTGACAAAAACCTGGTTTATTTTCCCAAAGCACTACCTGACCTGCTGCACGATCTTGCCGCTGGCCTTGTCCTTCAAAATCAGCTTGACCTTGCCGTCGGGCATCATCTCTTCCTTGATCAGCCAATACTGATCGTCATAGTCGATCCGCTGCGCCACCGACTCGACCACCTCCGCGCCGCGCCACACGTCAAGCCGCACCGGCTCCCACTGTCGCGTCTGGGCCGAGCGATAGCAGGCATCCATGATCGCATTGACCACATAACCATCGTAAAAGGTCTCCGTAGGTAGCCGTCCGGCGTCGAGCGCGTCGAGCATATCGGTGAACATGTGCGCATAGCCCAGCTCGTTGACCTCGTCGCCGACCGGGAAGAGCCAACCCGTCTCGCCCTCGGCCTTTTCGGCGACATAGCCGCCGCTGCCGCCGGTGGTAAACATTTCAAAGCCGGTGCGCAAAAAGTGGTTCAGCCAAATTGTGCCCTCAGTGCCCGAGACCTCGTCGCGCAGGTCCATCCCGCCGCGAAAGGCCCAACTGACTTCAAACTGGCCGATCGCGCCGTTGGCGTACTTGACCAGGCCGATCGCGCTGTCCTCGGCCTCGATGGGATGCACCTGGGTGTCGGCCCAGCACATCACCTCCAGCGGCCTGACCTCTTTGCCGATGAAATGCCGCGATATCTCGATGCAGTGGCAGGCCAGGTCGACGATCGCCCCGCCGCCCGACTGCTCCCTGTCCCAGAACCAATCGCTGTGCGGGCCGGGATGCGTCTCGCGCGAGCGCGCCCAGAGGATTTTGCCCAGCGATCCTTTCTGGATCGAGGCGACCGACTTGAGCATCTTGGGCGTATAAACCAGATCTTCGAGGTAGCCGTTGAACACGCCAGCTTTTTCGGCCAGATCGAGGGTTTCTTTGGCCTCTGCCGCGTCGCGCGCCAACGGCTTGGTGCAGAAAATGGCCTTACCTGCCTCGGCGGCGATCTGCGCCGCTTGCAGGTGCAGGTTGTTCGGCAAGCCGATCACCACAATATCCGTCTCCGGATCGGCGATCGCCGCCGCCATATCCGTCGTCCAGTTGGGAATGCCCCACTCTGCGGCAAAGGCTTTGGCCCGCGCCTCGCTGCGTGAATAGACCACGTGCACCCGATCGGGCCGGCGGTGCTCGTGCAGCGCCCTGGTGTAAAACATGCCGATCAGCCCCGTGCCCAACATCGTTATTTT
>JAFGEY010000455.1 GCA_016931365.1 Anaerolineae bacterium | reverse complement strand
GTTGGAATGACATGGCGCAAGTATAGCGCAGTTTGGGCGGGGGGTCAAAAATGAGGTCTCCATACTGGCTCACCCGCGTACCACGCGGATCGCGGCTTCACCTTCCACCGGGCACTGCTGCTCGCAGATGCCACAGCCGATGCACAGCGCTGAATCGACCACCGGCTTTTGCAGCCCGGTTTGGGGATCGATGTCCAGGTGGATCGCTTTGTCGGAAACGGGGCACATTTCTTCGCAGACGATGCAGGGGATGCCGTAGGCCCACGGCCAGCAGCGGTCGCGGTTTACGACGGCCATCCCCATTTTGGTCAGCCGCTTGATGTCCAGCCTCAGGTTGGGAATCGCCCCGGACGGACAGACCTGGCCGCAGGCGTTGCAGCCGTAATCACATTCGCCCAGGCGAGGTACCAGGTGCGGCGTCCACATGGCCCGCGCGCCGGCTTCGAACAGCGCCGGCTGGAGGCCGGCGGTGGGGCAGACCTTCATGCACTGGCTGCACCGTATGCAGACGGCTAAAAACGCGTCTTCGTCGGTTACACCCGGTGGGCGGACTAGATGCAGGTCGGGTTGGCGGCTCTGGGCATCACTGTTGAGCAGGGCAACTCCCGCCGCGCCCGTGATCAACCCGGCCAGCACCTGTCGCCGCGTCGGGTCGAATGGACGCCTGGGGTCGGGACGCCAGCCCCAGCGCCATTTTTCGGGGTTCCAGGCGCGCCAACCGATGCCGTCGGTCGGGCAGGCGGCCAGGCAGTCCAGGCAGACGGTGCATTCGCCGGCCATCACCTGGTAGCCCTGCGTCGAGTCGATGGCTTCCAGGCGACACGCGCCGGCGCAGACCCCGCAGCGGTTGCAGGCCGGGCCGACGATCGGCCTGAGCAGCGAAATCTTGGACAGCCAGCCAAGCAGCGCGCCGAGCGGGCAGAGATAGCGGCACCAAAAGCGGTCGGCCAGTGCGTTGAGCGCGAGCAGTCCGGCAAGCAGCGCGGCGATCAGCAGGTTGAGCGCGAACAAGGGCTGCTTGACCGGCAGCACCGGCCCGCGCAAAATGCGCTCCAGGCCGTCGACGAGCGGGCGAAACAGGGGCAGCGGGTAGACGAACCGTTCAGCGGCGGTGATCGCCCCGTTGAGCGCGGGCAGCACGGCCACGGTCATCGTGCGGGTGAAAATGGTGATCGGGTCGAAAACCAGCAGGGTGAGGTTGCCGAACAGCGCCGCCACCAGGGTCAAGATGAGCAGCCCGTTTTTCACCCCCCGCCAGCGCGGCGAGATGGACAGCGCGTATCTTGCTGCCGACCGCAAGTGCACCCATTCCAGCAGCGTGCCCAGCGGGCACAGCCAGCCGCACCATACACGGCCCAGCAGCAGCGTCAGCGCGAGTGTGACCAGGGCCAGCGCTAGGCGGGGAATCCACTCTTGCACGGCGATCATTGAGACCAGCGCGGCCAGCGGATCGAGCCGGAAAAAGAGATCGGCCAGCCCAAAGGCAACCCGTCGCTGTAAGGCGGCGAAGAGCAAATAGATGTATAGCGCAAAGGCAAGTAATTGGACAATTTGTCTCACGCGCCGCCAGCGCGACCAATTTTGGGCTGGTTTCATCCTTGCTCCTCGTAAACAAAGCTGCGATCCGTTTCAGCGAGCAAAGGCAAATGGGTGTCTTTGGCCGAAAGGATGGGATTTGCCACTGGCCATTCGATGCCGATAGCAGGATCGTTCCACACAATGCCGCATTCGTGCTGTGGCGAATACTCGGCTGTGACCTTGTAGACGAAATCGGCCTCGTCGAGCACGCAAAATCCGTGCGCAAACCCGGCCGGGATGTACAGCATATAATGGTCTTCGTCCGAGAGGATCGCGCCGACCCACCGGCTATAGGTAGGCGAACCACGGCGGATATCTACGGCCACATCGAATGCGCGCCCGCTAACGACACTCACCAGCTTGGCCTGGGCATTGGGCGGGGCCTGAAAGTGCAAGCCTCGCAAAACACCGCGGACAGAATGCGAATAATTGTCCTGGACAAACTCGACGTCAATGCCGTTGGCCGCAAACTCGGATCGCTTGTAAGTTTCGGCAAAATGACCTCGTTCGTCGGCAAACACGCGCGGCTTGATCAATATGACTTCTGGGATCGCTAAACGTTCGAATTGAAAAGGCATCGGTGCGGACTCATTTCGATTGCAGTGCGCTGCTCAACAAATCCTGGACGCGGCTTGCTTCGCCCTGGCCAAATACCGTACCGAGCAGCGTGCCGTTGGCGTCAGCCACAATGACCTCGTCGATCTGGCCGCTATGCAAGGCTTGCAGCCCGGCCGCGGCTGCGTCGGCGTTGGGATATTCGATCACCATCAGGTAAGCCGGTTCGCCATCGACCTCGTAACTGGCCAGCACGCCCGCGGTTTCCTGACTCAGGCCGAGCAGGTTTTCGCCGCCCAGCCAGACGTACGCCATTGCCGATATTTCCTGGTGAAAAAAGAGCAGGTTGCTATGACCCGGCGGTAGTCGATCAACCAACGCCGGACGGTCGCTGCCGTCAGGTGGTGCACCACTCGCGGTCAGCGTGTTCGACACCTGGCCGGCAAAGGCGGTTAACACGGCGTCGTCGACGGGACGAAAGGCAAAGACCTGCGCGAAATAGCGATCCTGCCAAAAGATGATTCGCAGGCCGGGGTCGGCGTCACCGTCATTGCCAACGTCGACCGGCTGCCCGGCAACGTTGGATGTAAACAGCCCGTAGGCGCTGGCAGGCATCGCGAGTTGCCAGACGTAGACGCGCAGCGTATCCCCGGCTGTGGTCTGGTAGTTCTGCACGGCGACCTGCTCAAAGCCGTAGGCAAAAAAGGCATCGGCCTGGCCGTTCACCAGGTCAAACAGCGTTTCGCTGCCATACAGCTCCAGGTCGCCGCTTTTCGACCAACCCTCGACCGCGCCGCCGGCGGGGAAAAAATCACGCAGGTCTCGTTCAACCGTTCGCGTCTTGGGTACGCACGCGGCCAGCGCCACCAGCACCAGAGCGGCCATCCACCGCCTAATGCTTGACGTTTGACGTTTCACAGACTCACCTCTTGCACCCCGACCCCCTCCAAGTCCATCGTCCCCAGACCCATCTCCGCCGCTGCCTTGATGTAGGGGACGTCGGCTCCGGTCAGGCCAAACAGGGTGGCGGCCCAGGCATCGGCGGCGACGCCATCGTGGCTGGCGATCACTGTGTCGGTCAGTTTGACGTCGTTGAGGCTGCCGCCGGTCGGGCCGCGCGCGACCAGGATGCGCACCGCGTCGATCACGGTCAGTGTGGGCCGGACCAGGCTGTACAGGTCGGCGGCGTATTGGCCCAGGTTTTGATGGAACTGATTGGGGTGGTTTACCGTGCCGAGCAAGTTCTTGCCGCCCAGGCTGAGCCGGGCCAGCGAATGGTGTTTGGCGATGGGGATGTTGATCAACACGTCGGCGTTCAACACGTCTTGATAGACCTCCCACTCGCTGATCGCTTTGCCCTGGGGGATGGCCGTCTTGACAAACTTGACCGGACTCATCACCTCCATCTCGCCGCCAGCCGCCCGCACCGCCGCCTCGATGCCGCTGACTGTGTAGGCCGATTGCGGCGTGCCGCCAAAGGGCATATCCATCGCCCGCACCCGTTTGGCTCCTGCGCCCAGGCACAACTCGACCAGCGTGGCGACGACGGTGGGATTGGTCGTTGCCGCGTACTCGTAGGAATGATAATTAACGCAGATGTTGGGCTTGAGGATCACCTCGTCGCCCGATTGGACAAAGCGCTCGATGCCGCCCAGTGCGGCGACGGCGCGGCGGGTGATCTCAGCGGCGTCCTCGCCGCGCGCCACCGCCAGGTAAGCCTGATCGCCGCTCGGGTCGGGGGGCAGGCGTCGCTCCCGCGCCGTCCCGGCAGCGCAGCCGCTCGCCGCAGCGGCGACGGCCGCGACAACCCCTTTCAAGAATTGCCTTCGATTTATTTTGTATTTCATCCCAATTCAATCTCTTTCACGTTCATCCGGGCCGGATCGTCCGTGCCCAGCCCCAGTTCGACCGCGGTTTCAAACCACTTGGCCGACATCCCTTCCAGTGACTTGGCATTGTCGCCGTCCTGTGCCAGTGCTTCCGAGAGCACGCTCAAGCCGACCGCGTCGTGGGCCACCGGGTCAAAGCTCATCAGGATCGAATCGCCCTGCCAGTCGGCGTCCCAGTAGGGGAATGAATTTCGGTAGCGCAGGCAGGCGCTCAGCATGTCGCCGACGATCAACCGCGTGCGATCCCGGATCGGCGCGAGCGCGTTCAGTTCGGGCAGGCCCTGGCCCAGGCCCTTGCTGCCGTGAAAACGGTCGGGGCGGCTGATCGTGCCGTAGTGGTTTTTGAGCGCAAAGGACAGCCCGGCGAGCATATGCGACTTGAGCACGGGCACGTTGATCAGCGCGTCGCAGCTCAATAGCACATCACTGAGTTCGGCGCTCGTGTCGGCGACGCGCCAGCCGCCGCTGTAGGTGCTGTCGGTGCCGTAGCAGCGCACGCCGAGGCCGTCACGGTTGACGGCAAAACCGGCCGTTTCGAGCTCGCTGGTATAAAAGTCAAAAATGACCATATTTTCGGCGGGAATGCCGGCCTGCTGCAGCGAATCGGTCAGTGCCGTCACCAGCGGGACGTGCGTCCAGATCACGCTGTTGCGAAAAGCGTTGACCTTGATCGCGATGCGTTCGCCGGGATCGAACAGTGCGCGCCACGCGTCGCCCGCGTCGTTGAGGCCGGTCAGCGAGGTGATCGAGGCATCGATCATCGCCCGCAGCGCGGCCGGATCCAGGGTCTGGTCGCTCCACACTCCCTTGTGATGTGCGCGCACCACCTTGCCGGTCAGCCGGTCATAGCCGCGCAGCAGTTCCGGCACGCGCACGTCGGTGGTCGGCGTCGGGGCGACGGTTGGCGTTGGCGTGGGTGGACGGCGCGTGGCGGTTGGTTCCGGCGTCGGCGTCGACGTGGGTTCGCGTGCAGCGGTTGGTTCCGGTGTTGGCGTTGGCGCGACGGTTTCCGGGGCCTGGCATGCCGTTGTTAGTGCAGTGACGGTTGCGGCGTGCAAAAAGGCTCGACGAGATATTCTTTTAGGCATAAACCATTTTCCTTTTTCAAAAAATTCGAATTAGTAACTGCTTTGCCGCACGATTTTGGTCAGGGCCAATGACAGCACCTCGCCCGCCGACTGTAACCGTTCTACCTCGATTCGCTCAATGCTGTCCTGATCCGGCGGTGTGGGCTGTCCCCACCATGACAAGGATACCCATGGGATTTTGCGGGTGACGATATCCTCGTCGTCACCAGGTGTGCCTTCGACATCTGCCGTTTGAACGCCCGCCTCGGACGCGGTCGTCTGGACCAACTCGAACAGCCGCCGGTTTGAGCGGGGATGGATGAACAGCAGCGCTTCGCCCGCGCCGAGCTGATCAAGTTGAAAGAGCAGCGCCGGTTTGTTGAGCGCGATCGACGGCAGGTGCCGAAAATTCGGATCGTGGGTCAAAAATTCGGCGGCACCCGATGGATCGAGCTGGCCACCGCCCCAGGCGACAAAGAGCACCGAACGCCGCGCGTCGAGCCCCTGTTTGTGCCATAGACGGGCGATTTCGAGCATCACGCTCACCGCAGAGGCGCTGCGATCCGCGCCGGGATAGACCGTGCCGTCGGGGTCGACGCCCAGGCTGTCGTAAGCGGCCCAGACAACGATCAGTTCTCTGGCCAGATCATAGTCGGTGCCCGGCTTGTAGCCGAGCACGCAGGGCATCTCTATCTTTTGCGGCTCAGCTAAATCCAGCGATATGTGCACCGTCGCGGCGAGGTCGCGCGCAAACCAGCCGGGGCCCTGCTGCGAAGCGGCATCGGTTTGCGATAGCATATCGACCAGAGCCAGGCCGTCTTGGGCGAGCAGCGCGTCGGTCACCGCCGGGCGAATGCGCAAGATGGGAATGCCTGGTTTGTGCAGTGCGTCGCTGCCGTCGACGCGAATTTGCGAGCGCACCTTATTTGGTGTGTCGTCGACGACCCACAGCACGCCCTCTGCGCCCCGGATCAGCGCCTCAGTGGCAAACTCGGCCGGGGCATTGCGCTCGACCAACAGGACGATTTTGCCGCGCAAGTCCAACCCTTTGAAGGAGACCCAATCATATTCACCCGGCGCGCGTGTGAATCCAACCAGGGTCAGCCGGGCCTGAACGTCGCCGCTGCCGCCGTGCCCTTGAGTGACAAAGCCAAAATCGATTTGGTGGCGAAAGGTCCGCACCGGGGCGCCGCTGTCGTCGAGCAGGGCCAGGATTGGCTGATCCACCGGCCGGGCAATCTCGACCGCCAGGGGATATACATAGTTTGAGTGCGTCCAGCCGGGCTCCAGGCCATAGTCCTCGAACTTTTGGGCAATGTACGCAGCGGCCTGCGCCGCGCCTTCTTGTCCCACACCGCGGCCATCTATTGCTGCCAGGGCCTGTACGTGCTCGTAAGCCTCTTCGCCGCTGAATGTGCTGGCGACCTGAGCAAACCACGGCGCAGCGCCAGTATTGTTGATGATAAAGATCGTTGCCAAAACGAGTGCGGCGATTACCAGGAGCATTCGCTTGCGCAGCAAAAAAGCGGTATTCAGGCCGTTCTTTTCTACCAGACGGCGCAGCCCTTCGCCCAACGCGTTGAATCCATAGACCGAAATGAAAAAGGCGATTGCTGGCGGAAAAATGATAAAGGGCTTGGAGCGCAGCCAGCGATAGCCGTCGGCGAGCATCGCGCCCCACTCGGGGACTTCAACCAGAGTCAGCACTTCAACTGTACGCGGATCGATCTCGCGCTGGATGCGGCTGCCTCCGCCGATGAACACGCCGACAAAACCCAGTTCGCCGAGCAGCATCATCGCCGCGCCCATCTCTAGAAAAGCGATCACCATCAGTTGCGGCAGCACGTTGGGCAGTACGTGGCGCACGGCGACGCCCAGTCCATTCAGGCCGACCGCACGCGCACCTTCGATGTACGGTTGCTTGCGCAGCACCAGAAACTCGCTGCGGATGTACTGGGCGATCTCGGTCCAGCCGATCAGCGATAGGGCAACAATGAACACCGGCAACCCGCGGCGGATATCGAGCGCGTAAATCAGGAGCATGCTGCTGATCAGCATCGGCACCGAGGTGATCACGCCTGTTGCGCCCATTACGGCCCGGTCGATCAACGCCCCCTCGTTCCAGCCGGCCCAGCCGCCAAGCAGCGTGCCCAGCAGCACACGCACCATCGTGATGAACGCGCAGGCGACCAGCGTGTTGCGCGCGCCGTGCATCAACAGGCTGAGTAGGTCGTTGCCCCATTGATCGGTGCCCAGCGGGTACTCGCTCGACGGCGACAGCGGCGGACGGATGTATTCGCCGGTACGGGCGTTAAAGTGTGGCACCATGTGCTGCGCCGAGACATACGGGTTTTCCGGCGCCCAAACTGGGCCGAAAAGCACGAGCGCAAAGAGGCCGAGCACGATCAACCCGCCGATCATCAAGGGCAGATTCAAGACTATATCGCGCGCGTGCAGCCGTCCTCGCGCACCAGATGGGGCAGCAAGTTCGGCTCCAAATTCATCTGCCTGACGCCTAAACGCCGGAATGGATGCGCGCGGGTTGAGCAGCCGGTCGATCCACGAACCTTTGAATTTCATTCCAGGTCCCTCATCCGTGGATCGACGAGGCGGTAAACCACGTCGAGCAGCAGGTTGACCAGCAGCAAGGTCAGACCGAGCGCTGTGGCGAGTACAACCACGGTCGTCGTCTGCCGGGCGTTGATCGCCTCCAGCAGGCCGCGCCCGAGGCCCGGCCAGGCGAAGAACAACTCGACGACCGGCAGCGTGCTCAAAGAAAAGCGCAGTGAGACGCCCACAGCGGTCAGCACTGGAACGGCGATGTTGCGCAGCACGTGCTCAATCACCGTCTGTTCCAGTGACAGTCCTTTGGAAAAGGCCGTGCGCACGTAATCTTCTTGCATCGCCCGGTCGATGGCGATAAAGGTGGCCCGCGTCAGGTAGGCCAGCGGACGCGCCGAGAGCACCAGCACGGGCATCAGCATATGTTGCACATCCCAACCGTGCCCGGCGATGCTGACCAGCCGTTTGCCCGTGAGAGCTAAAAACTTAATCTCGCCCACCTGGAGCAGCAGCCCGGCGAAAAAGGACGGCGTCGAGATGCCGAGCACGGTCAAGGCCAGCAGCGATGTCGAGATGGCGCGCCGCTTGATCAACGCCGCCAGCGCACCGATCAACGTGCCCAACAGCGCCGATCCAAGCAGCGAGACGAGCAACAGTCCCATACTGTTTGTGTAGGCCTCACGCAGCACCTCCTGCATCGGCAGGGTGCCGCTGGCCACGCGCACGCGGCCCCAGTCACCGCGTAGGGTGCGAGTGAGGAACCCTTGTGTGTCCGTCCAGGCCAGCCTGGCGAAATCACCCACCCGGTGGCTGGGATCGGACATCTCCGAGTTGCGCGCCATATGCATTCCCAGGTGGACAAAAAAGACAATGCCCACCAGGATCAGGAGGATGAACAGGATTCGGCGACCGATAAAACGAAGCATACGATCTCTACCGTTTTTCCTTCTCTTGTCGATAAAACGTGTAATCGCCCAGGTATTCGGTCAGCGTACTGTTTTCTAGCTCGACGATGCGATCGACCACCCGATCGAGAAAGTAACGGTCGTGCGAGACGACGAGCGCCGTGCCCTCGAACTCGTCCAGGGCAGCTTCCAGCACGTCGCACGACGGCAGGTCGAGGTTGTTGGTCGGCTCGTCGAGCAGCAAGAAATTGGCCCCGGAGAGCATCAGCTTGGCCAATTGCAGGCGGCTGCGCTCGCCGCCGGACAGATCGCGCACGCGGTTGCGCGTCATCCGGTAGGGAAACAAAAACCGTCCCAAAAAACGCACCGCATCTTGCTCGTACATCGGTTTGACTTGACGTACTTCTTCGATCAATGTCTTGTCGAGGTCGAGCGTCTCGTGTTCCTGTGCATAGTGACCGATCTGCACGCTAGGACCGATCTTGATTGTGCCGCCTGTCGGCGCAAGTTGATCCAGAATGCAGCGCAGCAGCACGCTTTTCCCCGCGCCATTGGGGCCGAGCAGTCCCACTCGCTCGCCGTGCCAGATCAACAAATTCAACCCGGCAAGCACGATTTGGTCGTCAAACACTTGGTCGAGATTGATGATTTCGAGCACCTTGTTCGATCCGCGCCAGCCGTTCAGTTCGAGGCCCATCTGACGGCGTTCCAACAGCGGCTTGCCGACTTTGTCCATTTTGTCCAGCATCTTGTGGCGGCTGTGCGCCTGTCGCGCGTGCCGGGCATTGACGACGATGCTGGCCCAGTATTCAAAGCGGGCAATCGAAGCCTCAATGTGCGCGATCTGTTTTTGCTGCGCTTCGTAGAGTTGCTGTTGGCGCAGCATACGCAGTTCTTTTTCGACCGTATAGTGGGTATAGTTGCCCTCATAGGCGGTCAGGTGCTGATCCTCGATCTCGACAACGGCCTGTGCCACCTCGTCCAGCAGATAGCGGTCGTGTGAGACGATGATCACCGCGCCGGGAAACGAACGGATGAACTGCTCCAGGTAAGCCTTGCCATCCAGGTCGAGGTGGTTATCCGGCTCGTCGAGCAGAAGCAGGTCCAACTCGTTGATCAGCAGCTTGGCGATGCCGACCAGCTTTTTCTGACCGCCGGACAGCACGCTCACCGGCAGATCGAAATCAGCGTCGGCGAAACCGAGCAGCTTGAGCGATTCACGCGCCCGGCTTTCCAGCCGATAGCCGTCTAGCCGCTCAAAGTCGGCCTGGGCGCGGGCGTGGGTGGCCAACGCGCGGTCGAGTTGCGTTTGATCGCCAAAAACATCGGGATCGGCCATCTGCGCTTCCAGGCGGCGCAGTTCGGCTTCGACACACAGCAGTGTGCCGGCGGCGCTCAACGTCTCTTCCCAGACGGTGCGGGTAGGATCGAGCTGCGGCTCCTGCGCCAGGTAGCCGATGCGCACCTCTTTGCTGCGTACCATATTGCCTGTGTCGGGCTTGATCTCCCCGGCGATGATCCGCAGCAGGGTTGATTTCCCCGCGCCATTCGGCCCTACCAGGCCGATCTTTTGCCCATGCTGGACTTCCCAGGTCAACTCTTGGAGCACGGTGCGCGTGCCGTAGCCGTGTGAAACGCAATCCAGGTGAATGACAATCATGATACTTGCTCCATCACATATTTTTATGTGCGCACGCGCTCGCGGTTGAGGGAGGGCAGATTTTCACCCGGATCGATGTTTATCCCAAACAAAAAACCGCAGGCGACGTGCGCCCACGGTTCAAATTTGACATAATATTCTGGAACAGGGCGCACTACTCGGCCTGTGCGCCGCTGATGCCACCCTTGAAACTGGGCAGGCTGAGAATGGTTTTTCCAATACGTATGTTCAACATGCCTGCAATTCCTCCAGATAGTTTGATTATATTCGACCCTCGGTCTGGTGTCAAATCGGCTCTTGACGATACGCTATACCCATGTTACAATAAAGCTACCCTGGCAAAGAGGGGGCATTGTTTATTCATTCCGGCTTGTCCGGGAGAGGCAGAGAGGAGCTGGTTAATGGAGACTTTTCTTTATCTATCAGTGTTGCCTGAGGCGTTGATTGCATCACAGTTGGATCCCGAAGCGTTTGGTGTGTATTATGCGTGTGGCGATCAGAAAAAATCGCGCAGCGAGGCGATATTTCTCGAGCTCGATCCCGCTTTTCGTCATCCCTACTTTAATATCGAGGCCGGATACCGGCGGCTGGTACCTCACGAGGATGGCAGCCCAAAGCATTCCGTGTACATTTCAATCTATCGTGTGCTCGAACACGTGCCGCTTGCGGCAGTACGTCGATTGTATGTGACCACGCAAGATGGCCGAACGTTGAGTCTTGATCCTGTACAGGCTATGCCCACATCGGTAGAATCGCTGCATCTGTACCAAGAGATCGCACCGGTATACCCCCGTGCGGTCAGCACACTTGACCCGGCATCCTTTTTCCGATTCTTGTGCGACCCGCAGGCTTCGATGGTAAACGTGCCTGTGCTCTTTTTCGTCGAGTTGGAGTTGGGCGGGCTGGCGCAAGACCCAGAATTCGGCTCATCTCAAGGACTGCCTTATCCAAACATCGATCACTATCGGCAGTGTTTGAGTGAGCTAAATGGCAAGTCGGTCCAGATCAAGATGGTCAACCGGCTTGGGCCGGCGATGTTTGCCTTCCGGACGATCAAGAGCGGCTTTTATCTGGGGAATGTCGGCGATCTGCTCTTTTTCCCGATGCCGACTGAGGATGTGCTGCGCGCCAAGTATTATCACTGGTGGCGTTCCGCACAGATGTGATCTGGCCCTGGATGGGCCGTCAAAAAGGCGTCGGGCTGAACTTGAGTTCAGCCCGACGCCTTTTTGTTTCAAACAGCATTCTGTTTCAAACAGTATTCTGTTTCAAACAGTATTCTGTTTGAGGGGAATGTACACGGTGAACGCACTACCCTTGCCCTGCTGGCTTTTCACCTGGATGCGACCGTGGTGGAGTTCGACCATTGCTTGAGCAATGGACAGGCCCAAACCCATCCCTTCGTAGTGCCGGGCGATGCTCGGTTCGATCTGGTAAAAGCGATCAAAAATGTGATTCATTTCCGAGCGCGGAATGCCAATGCCGGTATCCCATATAGTGAACCAGGCACGATCGTCGTTTTGCCCGGCCTGGACACCGATCCGGTTTTGGCGATCGGTGAACTTGATCGCGTTGGAGAGCAGGTTGTTCACGACCAACGCTATTTTGTTGCGATCGGCCTCAATGACAATTGCATCCTGTGGCAAAGAGAGAATAATTTTTTGTCCTTTCGCTTCGGCCAGCGGGCGCATGTCTTCGACCGTTTCGCGGACCATTGATTGCAGGCTAAAGCTTTCCAGTTCGAGTACCGACTCGCCGGTATCGACCTGGCGCAGGTTGATCATATCGTCGATCAGTGAGCGCAGGCGCATGGCCCCTTGCAGCACCAGGTCGAGTTGCTCCTGTGATTCGCCCGATACCTCCGACTTGAGGAACATCGCGTAGCCTAAAATCAACGAGAGTGGGGTGCGCAGTTCGTGCGCAGCGATGGAGATAAAGTCGGTTTTCATCTGGTCGAGCTTGCTCAGATCGTCGTAGGCGGTTTTCAATTGATCGAGCATGCGCGCATTTTCGATGGCGATGGCGGCCTGGTTGGCCAGTGCGGTCAGCACCTGCACGTCTTCCCAGTTCATCTCGCTGTCGTCGCGTTTGTTCAACGCTTCTACTACACCGATCACTTTGCCGCGCACCTCCATCGGCACGCCCATGATCGAACGGGTGACAAAGCCACTTTGTTTGTCTGCGTCGTGAAACCAGCGGGGATCGCTTGGCGCGTCGCGGATGAGCAGCGGCTTATTTTCTCTGGCAATCGTCCCGGCGATGCTGCCTTCCATTGGGACGATTACCGGCTTGATGTTAGCGCTTTTTTGTCCGGCGGCGGCAGCAAAATTCATTTCGCCTGTCGTCTCGTCGATCAGCATAATTGACGCATTTTCGGTGTTGGTCAGTTCGGTCGCCAGTTGCACAATGATATCCAGCAATGCCCACTGATCCAGCGTCGAGTTGATCATTTGCGAAATTTTGAGCATTCGTTCCAGGTGCGAGATGCGCGTCTCCATCTCGTGGACACGTTCCCGATACATTCGTTCGCGCACCTCGGTCGGTTTATTTGTAGGAGAAGGAGCTATCGGCTGAGTCATCTTGTACCTGTTACCTGGTAGATTTGTATGGGCTGTTCCTTGCCCTTGACGCGAATTTCCGGCAGCCTGTCGGCCTGGATGCGGTCGGCGGCGATTTTGTAAGTGTTTTCGCTGATCAGGGTCTGCCCGCCGACGGCAGCACCGCACAACCGAGACGCCAGGTTAACCGTATCGCCGATGGCCGTATAGGACATCTGCTTTTCGCAGCCAATGTTGCCGACGATCACTTCGCCGGTGTTGATGCCGATGCCGATGGATGGCAGGTGGTAGCCTTGTTTTTCCCATTTGGCGATCAGCCTGTGTTGCGCGGCCTGCATTTCGAGCGCCGTCTTGATCGCCTGGAAAGCATGCTCTTGCATCGGCAGCGGGGCGCCAAAGATGGCGACCACTTCGTCGCCGACGTACTTGTCGAGCGTGCCATCGTTGGCGATGACGATTTCGGTCATTTCACCGAGATGTTCATTCAGGATGCTGACCAGGACGCCCGGATCGAGGTGCTCGCTCCAGCTCGTAAAGCCGCGCATATCCGAAAAGAGCATGCTCAACTTGGCGCGGTCGCCCTTCAAAAAGTCTTTTTCGGGCATTGCCAGCATCTGTTCGACTATGTTAGGGCCGACGTAGCGCTGGAACGTTTCGCGCAGGTGGCGGCGCTCCAGGCTCTCAAAGATCGCCGTGTCCACCTGGCTGGTGATCGCCAGCAAGAGGCGCTTGTCTTCAGCGGTGAACGGGCTAGGCCCCAGGCGGTTGATCGCGCCAAAGACGCCGATGACCCGATCGCGCAAAATCAACGGCACGCACATCAGCGACTCCAGCCAATCGTCGAGGTGGTCGGCAGCGTAGAGCTGGCCGTTGTGCAGCGCGTGGTTGGCCGCTTGCTCGATCAGCCGATAGTGCCCTGAAGTGGCCAAAATGTCGTCAGAGGTAGAGGCCTTGAGCTCAAGCTGGTGGCCTTCCTGGTCAAAAAGCATAATAAAGCCCATCTCGGCCTCGATTGCCGAGCAGAGTTCGCCGAGCACTGAATTGAGCATCTCGCCAAAATCGCTGCCCTGATCGCGGATTTTGTCGACCCGGTACAGCGTTTCCAGTTCTTTGTTGCGCTGCTCCAACTGGCGGGCCATCCGGGCCTGGATGATCGCCGAATCGGACTGGCTGATGATCGCCTGCAACAACTCTTGTTCCTGTATACAAAATGGCTGTCGCGCGCGGGCCAGGACCAACGATCCCAAGAGTGCCCGGCCGACGATCAGCGGCGCGCCCATCGCATAGTTGAGGTTCCAACGTGCAAAGGGCGAATTTTGTGCCAGCCGCTCAACTCCTTTGCGCGTTGAGGCCCAGGCGATGGCCCGTTCGAGCGCATTGCGGTCGAGGTCGCCGAACACATGAAAGCGATCCTGCACAGTTTTCAGTTCGCTGCGGCTCGTCTCGTCGCTGATCAAGCTCACCAGACACAAGTCGACGCCTAGCGAGGTGGTGATCGTGCTGGAAATGCCAGATAAAATCTCTTGCACATCGTTGGTCTGGTCGCGCAGACGGTCGATGCGATAAATAGCCTCAAGCTGCTTGGCACGCTCCTGCATGGTCTCAAAGGTGCGCAGGTGGACGATGGCCGAATCGGTCTGCCCGGCAATGGCCTGCACCAGATCGACCTGATCTGCCGAGAGCGGCTGCGTCTTGTTGATCAGTACAAACACGCCCAGGCAGTCGCCGTCGATGATAAGGGGCAGGACGGAGATATGATCCAGGTCGTTTGCGTGGAATGAGGGCGGTGCATCGATCGGGGTAAGCCCGGACAGGTTCAGTGCCTGATCGAACAGGGTTTGTACCTCTTCTTGTACCAGTTTGGCGAGCACGTTGACGCGATCCTTAACTGCCTTGACCGTAACCCGCGCACCTTCTTCTTTGAGACCGATCATGCACAGGTCAATCTCTAGTGTGTCGGCCAGGATTTCGGCGACCTGGATCAGCAGTAGTTTGGTGTCGGTCGTTTCGTCGCGGATGCGATCGACGCGATGGATGGCATTGAGCTGCCGGTTGCGGCTCTCCAATTCTTGCCGCTCGCGGGCCTGGACGACGGCAGAATCGGCCTGGCTGATCGCCACATTGAGCAATGTCAGGTCGTGATCGTCAAAACACCGCTGCTTTGACAGGTATAGCATTGCCCCCAGCCGTTGTTCTCCAACGATCAGCGGGCTGACTAGAATGTGGCGGATGCCAGCCGCCTGCAAAGCGCGATCGGGATCGAGGCGCGAGGTGGTGTTCAACGCGGCCGCCGTCTGGGCAATCTGGGCTAATGCTTGGGCATCGAGCGCTGAAGTGATGTTTCCGGGGTTTGCGACGCTCTTGGGGTGCGGATCGCCATCGAGAAACAGCAGTCCGACATCGGCGGTCAGAGCGGTGGTAATGACGTGTGTGATCGCATCAAGCATCTTGTGTGGTGCATCGGTCGTTTTGTCGCGGATACGGTCAAGGTTGATAAGCATCGCCAGTTGGCGTTGGCATTGGGCGAGGTCGTCAGTGTGCGCAAGTCGTTCTTGAATTTCTGTCATCGGTCCGTCCTTCCTATCCTGGATAGATCGTAACTGAACAGGGTTTCGCTGCCCGGAATATCTTGGCACAAACAGCCCGAGGTTTGCAGGATAGGCCCTAACCCGGGTGTGCCGGAACAAACCGTTCAAACATCGCAAACAGACATGTTGCTGCTTTCTGACGGATCAGATTCCGTCACCCCCATGGATATTATATCATAAATTGTCCGAGTTCGTCTATTGCAGTGCTTGTTCATAGTGTTACTGTTCTGAAACCTGAGCTTGATCCAGCGTCGATAGCCGGGCAAAGATCGGCTCCAACGCACGGTAGGCATCCTGGTATAAACCATACAGCACTTGGTAGCAGGAGTGGTGTGCAGCGATTGGTTGCTCCGCCAGGCGGGCCGGGATAATCTGTTTGGCAACGCTGAAATCGGGGTAAATGCCCACCCCTACGCCGCCAGCAAGGGCCGCGCCGAGGGCGGTCGCTTCGGCGGTGAGGTGTGGCAGCAGAATGGGCAGGCCGTACACATCGGCCAAAATCTGCCGCCACAGCGCGCTCCTGGCTCCGCCGCCGATCAGCCGCATCTGAGCGA
This sequence comes from Anaerolineae bacterium, assembly GCA_016931365.1. The sequence continues at coordinate 12,132 of JAFGEY010000455.1, read as the reverse complement.
TCTCGACGCCATTTTCGCGCAGCGTATCGAGGGTCAGGCACATATTAAATGCCACGCCCTCCAGCACAGCGCGGGCTAAAGCGCCTCGCTCGTGCGGCATCGTCAGGCCAACGAACGCGCCGCGCGCCAGCGGGTTCCAGTATGGGCTGCGCTCGCCGAGCAAATGGGGCAAAAAGATCAGCCCGCCTGCGCCTGGCAGATTTTGTGCAGCCAATGTATCCAGTTCTTGATAGTCCGGTTCGCTGTCGCCGGTATGGAACAGCCGTTCCAGCCAGCCGTAACTGCCGCCGGCGGCCTGAGTGGTACCGACGGAAAAATAGAGTGCCGGGTCGAGGTGACAAAAGGTAAACGTCCGTTGCTGCGGATCGATCAGGGGACGTTTTGTCGTCACGGCGATCCACGCCGATGAGCCGATGTAATTGTAAGCATCTCCCGGCTGCACTGCACCCGCGCCGACGGTCGCGCAAGCCCCGTCGCCGCCGCCGATCACCACCGGCGTGCCTGCCCGCAGGCCGGTTTGCACGGCAGCTTGTGGCGTGACGGTGCCGATCACCTGTGTGGAAGGATGGGCATCGGGAAAAAGGCCGGGATCGAGGTCGAGCGCGGCGATCAGATCGGTTGCCCAGTGCCGTGCGGCAAGATCAAACAACTGCGTGCCGGAGGCGTCGGAATAGTCGGTTGCCCAGACGCCAGTGAGCAGATACACGGCATAGTCCTTGGGCTGCAGCACCTTAAACGCGCGACGGTACAGGTCGGGCTGGCAGTCGCGAATCCACATCAGCTTGGCAGCGGTGTATGAGGGGCTGACCTGGCAGCCGGTGCGCCGGTAGACCTCGACCTTGCCGCAGGTTTGGGCGATGCGCGCTGTTTGTTCCGTAGCGCGCTGGTCGGCCCATATGATCGCCGTGCGCAGGGGCGCGCCCTCGCGGTCAACGATCAGGGCGCCCTGCATATGCCCACTGAAACTGACTGCGGCGATCCGGCTCGGTGCGAGATTCGTCTCGTCCAGCAGGCGGTGTGTGCAGCCGATCAACGCGCGCTGCCAGTCGGCAGGGTCTTGCTCGGCCCAGTTGGGATATGGGTAGGCAGTATCATAGGCCTGAAATGTCGAATCGATCGTTGTGCTTGTTTGCGTATCAAAGAGAGTCGCTTTATTGCCGGTTGTGCCGAGGTCGTGGGCTAAAATGACACTCATTGCAGGCTCCTTGTGCAAAATGTGAGGTCGTTATACACCTGTTTTTGAGGGGTGTCAAAGCCATTTCTGGGTGAGCAGTTGCCGCCGAGTTCGAATGAGGTATAATACACATCATTCTGGCGGTAGGGGGTCGCACAATGTCCGTTCCGAATGTATTTGAAACCGTTGAGGCGCTGGAGGCGTTTCTTTCTATACCGACGCCGGAAGTGATCGACGCGCTGGGCGGCCTGGATGGCGACGTGATGATCCTCGGCGCGGGCGGCAAAATGGGGCCGACGTTGGCCCTGCTGGCCCGGCGCGCGGTTGATGCAGGCAGGCTAGACAAGCGGGTGATCGCCGTCTCACGCTTTTCAGACGATGCTGTCACTGACAAACTGAGACGGGCCGGGATCGAGACGATTTCGTGCGATCTGATGGATAACGCGGCATTGAATGCGCTTCCCGATGCGAGAAATATCGTGTATATGGTCGGGATGAAATTCGGCGCGACCGGACAAGAGGCGCGCACCTGGGCGATCAATGCCTACCTGCCAGGGCGGGTCGTGCAGCGGTTTTCCCATTCGCGGTTTGTGCTCTTTTCCAGCGGCAACGTTTATCCATTGACCTCTGTGTTCGGCGGCGGCTGTGCCGAATCAACGCCGCCCGCGCCGATCGGAGAGTACGCGCAGAGCGTGCTGGGCCGCGAGCGCGTTTTTCAGCACTGGGCAGAGCAGCTTGGCACGCCCGGCGTGATTTTCCGGCTCAACTATGCGGTCGAGCTGCGTTATGGCGTGCTGCTCGATGTGGCACAAAAGGTATGGGCCGGCGCGCCGGCTGATTTGCGGATGGGATACGTCAACGCGATCTGGCAGGGCGACGCCAATGCCTATGCCCTACGTGCGCTGTCACTGGCGTCGTCGCCACCGCAGCCGGCGGCGACGACGCGCCTGCTCAACGTCACCGGGCCGGAGACAATCTCGGTGCGCCGTCTGGCTGAGCGCTTTGGTGGGCTGCTGGGCCGGGAGCCGGTTTTTGAAGGAGAAGAGCAGCCCGATGCGCTGCTCAACGACGCTTCCCAAGCGTTCAAATGGATGGGCTATCCGCGTGTGCCGCTGGCTCAAGCGGTTGAGTGGGTGGCCGATTGGGTGCAGCGTGGCGGCCCCACGCTGGACAAGCCGACCAAATTTCAGGTGCGCGATGGAAAATTCTGACCGGATTGCGCATCTGCGCGCCACTTTATTTGAGGGGCTGGTCATCCCAGCCTGCCCGCTGGCACTGACCGCCGATCGCGCCCTGGATGAGCGCCGCCAGCGCGCGTTGGTGCGCTATTACTTGGCCGCCGGAGCGGGCGGGCTGGCCGTCGGCGTGCACACCACGCAGTTTGAAATCCACGATCCCAGGGTGGGACTGTACCGCCCGGTGCTCGAACTGGCAGCGGAGGTGGTGGCTTGTTCGCCGCACAAGCCTTTTGTGCGCATAGCCGGACTGGTCGGCGATACGGCCCAGGCGATGAGCGAAGCTGAAATGGCGCGCAAATTGGGCTACGGCTGCGGCCTGCTTGGCCTATCGGCGTTCAAAGAGGCCGATCTGGAAGCGATTTTGGCCCACTGCCAACGCGTGGCCGAGGTCATCCCTCTGTTCGGCTTTTACCTCCAGCCAGCCGTCGGCGGACGGGTGCTGCCCTACCTGTTCTGGCGGCAGTTTGCCGAGATCGAAAATGTGGTGGCGATCAAAATCGCGCCTTTTAGCCGCTACCAGACGCTCGACGTAGTGCGCGCCGTCGCCGACGCGGGGCGCGCGGATGAGATCGCACTGTACACCGGCAACGACGACAGCATTGTCGCCGATCTACTGACCGGGTATCGCTTTCCCTGCGACGGCGGCGAGGTGCGTCTGAGCATCGCCGGCGGGTTGTTGGGGCATTGGGCGGTGTGGACGCGGCGCGCGGTTGAACTGCTCGATCTCTGCAAGGCGGCGCGCGCGGTTGGGCATATTCCTGCCGATCTGCTGGCCCTCGGCGCGCAGATCACCGATAGCAACGCCGCCTTGTTCGATGCCGCCAACGGCTTTGCAGGCTGCATCGCCGGCGTTCACGAGGTGCTGCGCCGACAGGGTTTGCTGGCCGGGCGGTGGTGCCTGAATCCACGGGAGGACCTTTCACCGGGGCAGATGGCCGAGATCGACCGGGTATGCCGGGCTTACCTGCACTTGAACGACGATACGTTTGTCGCCGCGCACCTGGACGAATGGCTGGCCTGACGGATGCGGGTCGAGTGGTTGACACCGACCGGCAACGTGATATAATCCCCATACCTTGTGATTTGGGAGCATGATTGTGGCTGAATTCAATTATGGCGGACAGGCAGTGATGGAAGGCGTGATGATGCGTGGCTCCAAGGTGATGGCAGTGGCCGTACGCGCGCCAAACGACCGGATTGTGGTCCATACCGAGCCGCTCAACCAGGCGATCTATGGCAGTTGGCCGGCCAAAGTGCCCTTTGTACGCGGGATAACGATGCTCTGGGATACGTTGGTGCTGGGCATGCGCACGCTGATGTTTTCCGCCGATATCGCCATGCAGAATGAGCCGTCAGGCAATGGTTCCACCCAAGGCGGAGCTCCCGAGTCGGCTTTTAGCGCACCATTGGCCTGGGGCAGCATCGCGCTGGCGGTGGTGATGGCTGTGGGGCTGTTTTTTCTCTTGCCGGCCTTTTTGACCCGCCTGATCGATAGGTATATTGCCAGCGCGCTGTTGAGCAACCTGGTCGAAGGACTGATCCGGCTGGCCTTTGTGCTGGCCTACATCTGGGCGGTCGGCTTTGTGCCCGACATTGCGCGCGTGTTCCGGTATCACGGTGCGGAGCACAAGACGATCCATACCTACGAAGAAGGTATGCCGCTCACCGTCGAGGCGATTCAGGGCCATACCACCGCCCATTCGCGCTGCGGCACGGCGTTTATTCTGGTGGTGATGGTCATTTCGGTGCTCATTTTCGCCCTTTTGGGCCGCCCGACGCTGTGGATACGGCTATTGTCGCGGATCGTCTTGCTGCCGGTGATCGTCGGCATCTCTTATGAGTGGCTCAAATTCAGCGCCCGTCACGCCGACAAAGGCTGGATGCGCGTGTTGCTCTTACCAGGATTGGCCTTGCAGCGATTAACTACCCGCGAACCGGACGACAAGATGGTCGAAGTAGCCATGACTGCGCTTAAACGCGTGCTGCAAGAAGAGGGCGTCGCGTTGGTTGCCACAGAGAACACCGAGAATAAAGAGATATAAAGCCCCGTAGAGTATCTCAGATGTCCGAAAATGAACTAAAATCTGATCTGAAAATGCGCCCGCCCGGACAAGTTCGGGAATCCCCGGCTTGTTGGGGTTTTCATGTTTGGTGGTGCGTGGCGATCGGGACGGTCGAGACGCATAACAACCGCTAGAAAGGATATCGGCGAGTGGCCTACGTCGCCCTCGACCTGGAAACGACCGGGCTTGATCCTGAACGGGACGTGATTATAGAGATCGGCGCGGTCAAATTTGACCAATGGCGCGAGCTGAACACATTCAGCACGCTGGTCAACCCCAGTCGATCCATTCCCCTCCAGATCACCCAACTTACCGGCATCACCGACGACGATGTGTTCAAAGCGCCCTTGTTTTCGTCGATCAAGGCCGATCTGATCGACTTTGTGGGCAACGACACGATTATTGGGCACAATGTCAGTTTTGACCTGTCCTTTCTCCGCCAGCAGCGCTGCCTGACCCGCAACGCACACATCGACACCTTTGCCCTGGCGACGATTTTGATGCCACACGAGAGCCGATACAGCCTGGGCAAGCTGATGGACAGCCTGGGTATCGTTTTTGAGAGCCGCCACCGCGCCCTTGATGACGCACGCGCGTCAATGAAGCTGTTTCTCGAACTCAAGGCGCGCGCCGTCGACCTGCCCGCGCAAACGCTGGGCGAGATCAATCGCGCGGCACGAGGCAGCCGTTGGGCGTTGGGAGGGATATTCCAGGACGCTGAACGCGAACAGCAGCGGCAGGGGGTTGGAAGCAGCATCGGCGCGCAGTTGCGGGCCAAAGGACTACTCGACGCCAGTCGGCCGGCGTTCGCCCGCACCGAGATTGGTGAGCCGCTCATACCGGTTGATCGGCGCACCGTACTCGACATCGACTTGCTGGCTGCGATGCTCGAAGAGGGGGGGCGATTTAGCGAGACTTTTGCCGGCTTTGAGTATCGAGCCCAGCAGGTCGATATGCTGCGTCAAGTGGCCTGTGCATTCAACCAGAGCCGCCACCTGCTCGTCGAGGCGGGTACGGGCACGGGCAAATCGATTGCCTACCTGCTCCCGGCGATGTACTGGGCAGTGCAGAACGGCGAGCGAGTGGTCATCTCGACCAACACGATCAACCTGCAAGACCAGTTATCGAGCAAAGACATCCCTGACCTGCAAAAGCTGCTCCCCTTTGAGGTGCGCGCGACGGTGCTCAAAGGGCGCACCAATTACCTCTGTCTGCGCCGGCTGGCGCTGCTGCAAAATCAGCCCGGCCTGGACGACGATCATCTGCGTGTGTTGAGCCGGATTTTGGTCTGGTTGCCCAACACCCTCACCGGCGACCAGACCGAGCTGTTCTTGCCCCAGGAGAGCGATTGGGCGGTGTGGGCTCAGGTCTCTGCTGATGCGCGCACCTGCACTGGCAGTCGCTGCCCGCACTTTCGCAAGGGGGAGTGCTTTTTCTACCGCGCGCGGCGCGCCGCCGAAAACGCACATCTGATCGTGGTTAACCACGCCTTGTTGTTGTCGGACGTGGCGGCAGACAACCGCGTGCTGCCACTGTACAATTATCTCATCATCGACGAGGCGCATCACCTGGAAGACGCGACGACGAGCCAACTGGGGCGCGAGATCGGCCGGCGCGAAATCTCGGTCCTGCTCAACCAGATCGCCGTGGGGAGCGAGCGGCAGCCGGGGTGGGCCGACCGCGCACTGTCAGCATGCGATGGCCGTCTGCCCGACCAGGCGATGAATGACCTCAATGCCACGCTGCACGCAGTGATCGAGGATATGCGGGGCTGTCTCGATCTGCTCGCTCACCTGTTCGACGATCTGGCTGCCTTTTTAGTCGAGTATGGCGATCAGAAAGGGCCTTACGATCACCGTCTGCGGCTGACCCATTCGCTGCGCATCCAATCCGATTGGATGCAGGTTGAAATGGCCTGGGATTTGCTCTCGGGCGATCTGCGCAGTGACCTCGAAGGGTTGGGGCGGGCCGTGCAAATCCTGCAGGATCATGACTGGGCTGAAATCCCCGGCTATGACGATCTGTTGGGTGATGGCCTCGGTCTATTACAGCAGTTGGGCACGGTGTACGCACAGATGGAGTCGGTCTTGCTTGAGCCCGGCGCCGACGAGATCACCTGGCTGCGCGCGCAGGCCAAAACAAGTGAAATCTCGCTCTGTGTCGCGCCGCTGCGGGTGGGCCATCTGGTCGAGCGGCATTTGATGTGGCCCAAAGAGGCCGTTGTTTTCACTTCGGCTACGCTGTGCACCGACAATGATTTCAATTTTATCAAGGATCGCCTGGGTGCGTATGACGCCGAAGAGCTGGCCGTCGGCTCGCCCTTTGATTATCCATCGCAGGTTTTGCTCTATCTGCCGACCGACATTCCCGAACCGAACGAGCCTTATTATCAAAAGACGATCAACGAGTGCCTGGTCGTACTGGCGCAGGCCACGCAGGGGCGGATGCTGGTGCTCTTTACTTCATACAGCCAGCTCAAGAATACCAGCGAAGCTATCGGCCGCCCATTGGCCGAACGCGGGATCACCGTGTATGCGCAGGGGTCGGGCGCGTCGCGCAGTCAATTGCTGGAAAACCTGCGCACCGTGCCACGATCGGTGCTGCTGGGCACGCGCAGCTTTTGGGAAGGCGTCGATGTGCCAGGCGAGGCATTGAGCTGCGTGGTGATGGTCAAGCTGCCCTTTGCCGTGCCCTCCGATCCCGTCTTTGCCGCCCGCTCGGAGGATATGGACGATCCGTTTATGCAATATGCCGTGCCCGACGCGATTCTGCGTTTCCGGCAGGGCTTTGGACGGCTGATCCGCACCAAGACGGATCGCGGTGTGGTGGCTGTGCTCGACAAGCGGGTGCACTCGAAACGCTACGGCGAGATGTTTATCCATTCGCTGCCGCCGTGCACGACGATCAAAGGCGGGCTGGCTGCGCTTGCGCAACAGGCCGCGCGCTGGATCGACGAGGGACCGTTCGAGGTGGAGGGCGATGCTGCATCGACCAGGCCGCGTGCCGGGCGCAAAACCGTCGACAATGAGCTTGAGTATGTGTCATTGGATGACGATTTTTAGAATAGTGTATCTGTGGAGCCGTGTATGAACTCAGAAACCAAGGTGGCCGCGTTTTGCAGCAAGGTGATCGAGGCGGGGTGGCTGGCCGCGCTGGTGATCGTGCCTCTCTTTTTCAATGTCTATTCCAGTCGCGTTTTTGAGCCAGACAAAATCTCGACTCTGCGCTCGATTGCTCTAGTGATCGCCCTGGCCTGGGTGGTCAAAACCGTCGAGCAGGGCGTTCGGCTCGAAAGTGCGGAGGACGATCCAGAATCGAGCTGGCTCAAGCGGCTGTGGCGGCGGCTCTCTCAGACGCCGTTGGTGATGCCTGCGCTGGTCTTGGTGTTGGTCTATCTCATCTCGACCGTTTTCTCCGTTGCGCCTCGGGTGAGCCTGCTGGGATCGTATCAACGTTTGCAGGGCACTTATTCGACCTTTTCTTACATTTTGATCTTTGCTATGATGTTGCTGGAAATGCGCAGCAAAGCGCAGATCGAGCGGCTGGTGACAACGGTGTTGTTAACCAGCGTACCAATTGCTCTATACGGCATCTTACAGCACTATGGCCTCGATCCGCTGCCTTGGGGCGGTGATGTGCGCGAGCGCGTAGCCGCCAATATGGGCAATGCTATCTTTGTCGCTGCTTACCTGATTATGGCCTTGCCACTCGCGCTGTATCGAACGGTTGAGACGTTCACGCGCATTCTGTCGGCGGAAAAAACCAACTGGGTGGATATTGTCCTCGGCGCGACATATGTTTTTATTCTGGCCATTCAGGCCATTTGTATCTTTTTTACCCAGAGCCGTGGCCCGTGGTTGGGGTTGATCGGCGGTTTGTTTTTCTTTTTCCTGGTGCTGGCCGTGGTGCGACGGTGGCGCTGGCTGGTTTGGGCGACGGTGGCACTGGTGGTGTTTCTGGCCGCTTTTTTGGTGCTCTTTAACCTGCCCCAAACTCCGCTGGAAGGGCTCAAGTCAGTGCCTTATCTGGGACGCCTGGGCCACGTGCTCGACAAAGAAGAGGGTACCTCAAAAGTGCGTTTGTTGATCTGGCAGGGCGCGGTCGAGATGATGTTACCACACGAGCCGATTCAAGAGCCGGACGGCTCTAACGACTGGATGAACTGGGCGCGCCCCTTCATCGGCTACGGTCCGGAGTCGATGTACGTGGCCTACAACCGCTTTTACCCGCCCGATCTGGCCCACGTCGAGAAGCGCAACGCCTCGCCCGACCGTTCGCACAATGAGACGTTTGACTCGTTGGTGATCACAGGGCTGATCGGCTTTGTGATCTATATGTGGCTTTTTGCCAGCGTCTTTTATTACGGATTTCACTGGCTGGGGGTCATTTCGGGCAAGGGGCAGACCTGGTTTTTCGTCGGCTGCTGGATTGGCGGCGGGTTGTTCGGCGCGCTGCTGATGGGCTTTTGGCAGGGCGTCGAATTTGTCGGCGTGGGATTGCCTGCGGGCGTCGCTGCCGGACTGGGCCTGTACCTGGTGGTGTGGGGTTTGTTCCTGTCCGGTACTTCCGGCGCAAAAAAGGCGCAAACGACCAATCCTTATCGTTTGTTGGTGGTAGCTCTGGTTTCTGCCGTGCTGGCTCACTTTGTCGAGATTCACTTCGGCATCGCTATTGGCGCGACGCGTACCTATTTCTGGACTTATGCCGGACTGTTGGCAGTGGTCGGCTATATGCTGCCCCGCCAGTGGCAGTTGGAGGCTGCGACGACCGCACAGAGCTTGGAACCGGAGTCTGGGACGAGCCGCCGCCAACGTCGCAAAGGTGGTCGTCGCCAGGCCAGGCCATCGGCGCGGCGGGGCATTTCCGGTTGGGAGGCCGTGCTGCCCTATGCATTGGTGCTGGCGCTGATCCTCTGCACGATGGCTTTTAACTTTGTACAGAACCAAAAGCAGAGCGATTCGCCGCAGCAGGTGTTGTGGACTGCGCTGACCCAGCGCAAAGCGGACGGGGGGTGGATTCCTTCGTATGGCGTTTTGGAAATGGTCTTGATCACCTGGCTGCTCGGCGGCCTCGTGATCGTCCTCGAGTGGATGCGCCAGCGCGATCCGGGCCCCAATGAGCTAAACTGGCGTATGCTGCTTGGGATGTGCCTGTCGGTGTCGCTGGTGATCTCGTTCCTGTTTGCGCTCGTTCTGGCCGGACGGCTGGCCAGCGTTGTCGGCCAAAACCAATTGATCCAGGTCACGCAGTTGGTGCTGGGGATGATGACCAATTACTATCTGATGGTTGGGGTGCTGCTCATGCTGCTTGCGTTTGCGCTCTTTCGTGAAATGCCGCTTCCATCTGTGCCCTGGCGAGCGATGGCCATCTGGGCTTATCCAGTTGCATTGATTGTGGTGGTGTTGCTGGCAGTGAATACTAACCTCCAGGTAGTGCACGCGGATATGATCTACAAGCAGGCCGAACCGTACGCGACGCCCGGCTATTGGGATTTCAACATTATTCTCCATCAAAAGGCACTGGCTTTGGCTCCGCAGGAGGATTTTTACTATTTGTTTCTGGGGCGCGGCTTTTTGGAAAAGGCGCGCTCTGCGGCGGTGGCCGAACGGCTTTCACACACCTTCAAAGTCTCCGAGATTCTTCAACTGACCCCGCAACAGTTGACCGAGTTGTCGCGCGGCGATCTGCTCAATTGTAGCGATGCGGTGCTCATCGAAGCGCAGCGTATAAATCCGCTAAACACCGATCACGCGGCTAACCTGGGCCGGCTCTATCGCACCCGTGCCGAATTTGAGAGCGACGCCGCGCACAAGCAGGCCTATTTTGACAAGGCGTTGGACTATTACGGGCAGGCGACCATGCTCAGCCCTAACGCGGCGCATCTCTTTGACGAGTGGGGGCTGGTCTATTTTATGATGGGGCAGTACGAGCAGGCCATTGCCAAGTACGAATACTCGCTGACCATCGACCAACTGTATGTAAACACCTACCTTTCCTTGGGCGACGCCTATATGGCGACCAAAGCTTATGACCAGGCGGAGCGCGCCTACTTGGGGGCGCTCGCCTTGGATCCAAATCAACCATTGGTGTACACCCAGTTGTCCTATATGTACGGCATACAGGGGCGCACCGACGATGCGATTTCGGCAACGCTCAAGGTGCTTGAGCAAAGCCCTGATCAGCAGTTGACGTACAACGGCTACAAGAATCTGGCCCTGTATTATCAGCAGGGCGGGCAGATCGAACCAGCGATGCGAGCCGCCGAATCGGCGCTGGCGCTGGCGCCCGAAAGCGAGCGCGACGCCGTGCAAGGCCTGATCACCCAGTTGCAGCAAGGAGGCGTCGCGCCTGAAACCGACATTTTGGCGCAGCAGTATCTGGTCGAAGGCGAGGCGGCGCTGAACAGCAACCAGTGGGCGCAGGCCGAGGCCGCCTATCTGAGCGCGCTCAATCTCAACCCCAACCTGTTGGTGGCGCACAGCGCGCTGGCCTATATCTATGCCTTGCAGGGGCGGCTTGAAGAGGCCGAACGCGAAAACCAGACTGTGTTGAGCGTAATGCCTGGCGACTTTGCCACGCTCAAAAATCTGGCCATCATTTACCGCGACCTGAAGCGTTATGACGATGCGCTGAATTATGCCCAGCAGGCGCTCTTGTCGCCGCAGGCCACCGAGATCGACAAGCAGCAGCTGCAGGTCTTTATCGGCGAGGTTCAGAGCAGCAAGGCGAACTGAACGCGGTAAGTCGGTTTTCCGTTCAAAGGAGGCGGACATGAACGTTGGCTTTGTATCGGGACGGCTGGCCGGCACCGATGGGGTGTCGCTGGAGACGGCCAAGTGGGCCGACGTGCTGGGCGCGCTCGGTCACCGCGTGTTTTACTGCGCCGGCGAACTGGAGGCTGACGGCCCGCCGGGACTGCTCGAACCGCGTATGTATTTTCACACCGAGGAGGCGGATTGGATATTTGAGCACGCTTACGGCGCAACCCACACGCACCCCGAGCTGCGCCCGCGCATCGACACCCTGACAGCGTTCCTCAAAAAGCGGCTCTACCACTTTATCCAGGAATTTGACATCGACCTGTTGATCCCCGAAAACGCGCTGACCATCCCCATTCAAATTTCACTGGCCGTCGCCCTGACCGAGGTGATCGCGGAGACCGGCATCCCCACTATTGCCCATCACCACGATTTTTACTGGGAGCGCCAAGTCTACCGCACTAACTGCATCCAGGATATCCTGGATCGCTGCTTTCCGCCCCGCCTGCCGTCGATCCGCCACACAGTGATCAATTCGGCAGCGCGGCGGGCGCTCCAGGCTCGTCTGGGCCTCGATGCCGTGGTCATCCCCAACGTCTTTGATTTCGCCGTGCCGCCGCCGGGCATTGACGATTACAACGCCGACCTGCGCGAGGCGATCGGCCTGACCCCGGACGACATTTTGATCTTGCAGCCTACGCGCATCATCGCCCGCAAGGGCATCGAGTTGGCGATCGAGTTGGTGGGCAGGCTCGACGATCCGCGCTGCAAGCTGGTGCTCTCACATGCCAGCGATGTCGATCCGCTTTACCTGGCGCAACTCGAGGCGCTGGCCGAAAAATGGGGCGTGGATTTGCGCGTGCCGATCGCGCACATTGACAGCGTGCGCGGCACGCGCG
>JAFGEY010000454.1 GCA_016931365.1 Anaerolineae bacterium | reverse complement strand
TGCTCACCGAGACCAACCTCCACGCGATCGTTGAACACATTCGCCAGCTTGGGCCCACAGCCGTCGTCATCGATTCGATCCAAACTGTTTACCTCGACGAATTGACCTCGGCTGCGGGCAGCGTCAGCCAGGTGCGCGAGTGCGCCTCGATACTAACGCGCGTGGCTAAAGAGCAAAACATTCCCATTTTCCTGGTCGGGCACGTGACCAAGGCCGGTTCTATCGCCGGGCCGCGCGTGCTCGAACACATTGTCGACACGGTGCTCTACCTGGAAGGCGACCGCTTTCACACCTACCGCCTGCTGCGCAGCGTCAAGAATCGCTTTGGCCCCACGTCAGAAGTGGGCGTATTTGAGATGAAAAACGAAGGCCTGCTGGAGGTCGCCAACCCTTCGGCGGCGTTTCTGGAAGAGCGGCTGCCCAACGCCTCCGGTTCGGCAATCGCGGTGACGATGGAAGGCACGCGGCCCATCCTGGTCGAAGTGCAGGCCTTGACAAGCACAACAGCCTTTGGCCTGCCCCGCCGCACGGCAAATGGCAATGATTTCAACCGGCTCTTGCTGCTCATTGCCGTGCTCTCCAAGCGCGTGGGGCTGAGCCTCTCCGACCAGGACGTGTTTGTCAATGTCGTTGGCGGCCTCAAGGTGAGTGAACCGGCCTCCGATCTGGGGGTGGCGGTCGCCATCGCCTCCAGCTTTCGCAACAAGTCCGTTTCTGCCGACCTGGTCTTGGCTGGTGAAGTGGGGCTGTCGGGCGAGTTGCGCAGTGTGGGGCAGATCGAAGCGCGGCTGAACGAAGCGTCCAAGTTGGGCTTTAAGCGCTGTGTGATTCCGCGATCGCTGCTGCGGGCCATATCCGACAGGATGTCGGGCGACAAAGCGCCGTTGGAGGTGCTGGGCGCGCGGTCGCTGGACGAGGCCATCGATATGGCATTGATCAAATAATGGTAGAAACCAGGTTTGGGCGAGCAAGCTCGCTTGCCCAAACCTGGTTTTTTGTCAAAGACAAGCATGCGCGCCCTGGTTTACAATAACAAACTCGAACTGCATAGGGCCTATCCTGAACCCCAAGTCGTCCCCGGCGAAGCCGTGATCCGCGTCTTGCTGGCCGGCATCTGCAACACCGATCTGGAAGTCGCGCGCGGGTATATGGGCTTTCGGGGTGTGCTCGGCCACGAGTTTGTCGGTGTGGTCGAGGGCGCGCCCGACCCGGCCCGGATCGGGCAGCGCGTGGTCGGTGAGATCAACTGCGCGTGCGGCGAATGCCCCACATGCCGTCGAGGCGACGGGATGCACTGCCCGACGCGTACCACGCTGGGCCTTCAAGGCCGCGATGGCGCGTTGGCTGATCTGTGTCGGCTCCCCCTGCGCAATTTGCACCGCGTACCCGACGAGCTGTGCAATGAACAGGCCGTCTTTGTCGAGCCGCTTGCTGCCGCACTAGAGATCACCGAGCGCATCCACATCCGTCCGACAGACCATGTCATTGTCATCGGCGATGGGAAATTGGGGCTGCTGACCGCCCAGGTATTGCGCTTGACCGGCTGCGAATTACAAGTGATCGGACGCCACAGCGATAAATTGTCGATATTGAGAAAACACAACGTTCGAACGTTGCTTGAAGCAGACGTACCTGCCGGGCTACAATCTGACATCGTCGTTGACTGCACGGGCCACCAGGACGGCTTTACGCTGGCCCGACACCTGGTGCGTCCGCGCGGCACGCTGGTTCTCAAGAGCACCTTTTATGGCGACGGCCGCATCAACCTTTCATCGCTGGTGGTCGACGAAATATCACTGATCGGCTCGCGCTGCGGGCCGTTTGCCCCGGCGCTGCGCCTGCTGGCGCAAGGGCTGATTGATGTGGAATCGCTGATCGACTCCACCTACCCGCTCGATGACGGCCTCGCCGCGTTTGAACGCGCCACGACCAGGGGTGTGCTCAAGGTGCTGGTCAAACCGTAATGCATCCGACTCGTCATCCTTTCAACAAACCCCACAGCGCAATCGCGCCAAATAGGGCGATGATCGCACCCGAAACGCGGTTCACCCACTGCATCACCATCGGCGTCATTTTGCTGCGCAACAAGCCCACGCCAGCGCTCAAAGTCAGCCACCACAGCGCCGACCCGACAAACACCCCCAGGACAAACACGCCGACCGATAAATAATCGCTTTCACTTTGCCCGATCCCGGCGCCGGCCAGAATGGCAGCAAAAGACAGAATCGTCATCGGATTGGTCAGAGTCAGCGCCAGGGTCGAGCCATAAGCGCCGATCAATCCCCGGCCCTGTGCTTGCGCTGCCTTTGCAGCCGGTTGGGTCAAAAACGTCCTGACACCAAGATAGACGAGAAACAGCCCTCCCACCAATCGCAGCCAATGCTGTTGTTGGGACAACACATTCGAGATCAGGGTCAGGCCCAACCCGGCCAGACAGCCATAAATCAGGTCTGCCGTCGCCGCCCCCAGGCCGGACACCAGGCCGACAATCTGTCCCTGAGCCAACGTGCGCCGAATGCACAACACCCCAATCGGGCCAACCGGCGCGGCAATCGAAAAGCCGATGATCAATCCTTCAACCAATAATCTGATGTCCAAGGTGAGTCTCCTGAAAAAAAAAGGGCGAGAGCGACGAACAGGCCGAAACCCTTGTCGCCGCGTTTTGTGCGGCGATGTATCGAGACCACGCGAGCACCGACGGTGGGCCTGCTTGGTCTCGAAAGGTCATTTTCTCCAAACGCTAAACCAATGACGTGCCGCACCACGACAGACAAAACAAGCCCTCTGCGCGCGGCTCGGCGACGATAAAATCGGTGTTGCCCATCGAGTGGTGCACGGCAAGTTCGTGATCGGCGTTCGTCAACACCAGAGGCAGCGCCGCGCGATAGGTGCCGCCATGCCCGACGCAGACGATGGTTTTCAAAACGTCTCGATACTTTTCGATCAGCCCATGCGCAAAGGGCACAAACCGCGCCTGGATGTCGAGCAGGCTCTCGCCGCCCTCTGAGCGATAATCCAAGTTGTGCTCCTCATACCATTGGCGGCGCACCTCGACATGGTCTCGCCATGCGTCCTCATCGGCGCGTCCCTCCAGCACGCCACAATCGTACTCGCGCAGGGCGTCGACGATCTCATAGGGCACACGCCAGGTTTTGGCCAAAATCTGCGCCGTTTCCACTGCTCGTCTTAGCGGGCTGGAATAGATTTCGAGCACCGGCGATTGGATTCGGGTGGCCAGTTCGAGCGCCTGCCGCCGCCCCAGGTCGGTCAGCCCGTGCTTGAAGCCGCGATTCGAGATTTCCCGGGTCACGTTGGCGACGCTCTCGCCGTGGCGGGCAAAGATCAATTGCATATACCATCCTCCAGCCAAATTGGGACATTCTAGTCCACCCTTCCCCAAAAGGCAACCACGCCGGCCTCTGGTGCGAAAATTGATTTGACAAAAGGCGGGTTTTGCGATAGAATGTCGCCTGTTAATGTATGCCGCGGTAGCTCAGTTGGTAGAGCACTTGACTGAAAATCAAGGTGTCCCCAGTTCAAGTCTGGGCTGCGGCATTGGCGACATAAGAATGTCGCTGGGGCGACATAAGAATGTCGCTGGGGCGACATAAGAATGTCGCTGGGGCGACATAAGAATGTCGCTG
>JAFGEY010000453.1 GCA_016931365.1 Anaerolineae bacterium | reverse complement strand
CACTGAGTTTTACATGTTGTTTTTTCATCCTGCCATTATCCACGCCTGGCAGGATTTGTCAAGAACTTAGTTTCCGGTGTATTAACTGAAAGGGGTATTGCAATGGCACAAAAAGAGAAAACGTTCAAGACCAAGATCAAGCAGTCGGTGCAGCTCAGGTATCTGCTCTATCTGCCCAAGGGATATGAAAAGGACGGCGAGAAAAAATGGCCGCTGATCGTGTTCCTGCACGGTATGGGCGAGCGCGGCGACGATCTAGAGTTGGTCAAAAAGCACGGCCCGGCCAAACTTTTGGAGACCGAGGACTGGGAGTTTATCGTTGTCTCGCCGCAGTGTCCGGCCAATTCGTTTTGGCCGGCCGAGACGGTGGCGCTGAACGCCCTGCTGGACGAGGTGGTTGAAAACTATGCGGTGGACACGACCCGCATCTACCTGACCGGACTGAGCATGGGCGGCTATGGCACCTGGCAGTTTGCCGTCGAGCACCCGGAGCGGTTTGCTGCCATCGCCCCCATCTGCGGCGGGGCGATGTTTTATACCGGCCTGGTCGAGCGGATCGGTGCGCTCAAGGACGTGCCGGTGTGGGCTTTTCATGGCGCGCGCGACCCGGTGGTTCCCCTCCACGAGAGCGCCAATCTGGTCTATGCGCTCAAGCAGGCCGGCGGCAAGGCCAAATTCACCATCTATCCAGAAGCCGACCACGATGCGTGGAGCGAGACATACAGCGATCCCAAGCTGTACAAGTGGTTTTTGAAACACGCCAGGTCGTGACCGGGCGTTGCTGGTAAAAAGGCCCGCCCATCAGTTCGATGTGCGGGCTCGTTTTATTCTCCGCTGGCGTGCTGGACGATTGCGCCGGCGGCAATCAACGCCTGGATGCGCTGCTCGGAGTAGCCGAGCACCTCGCGCAAAACCTCCGCGCTGTGCTGCCCGAGCAACGGAGCAGGCGACTCGACCCGGCCCGGCGTTTCCGACAGATGAAAGGGCGAACCGACCATCTCGATCCGGCCCATGCCTGGCTGATCAACCTCGGCGATCATCCCGCGGTAGCGGACGTTGGGGTCTTGCACCACCTGGTCGACGGTATGGATCGGTGAGTAGGGCAGCCGGTGGGCCTCCAAAATCTCGATCCATTGGGCGGTCGTTTTTTGCGCTGTGATCGCCCGCACGATCTCGTCGAGTGCGGGCTGGTTTTCGGTGCGCAGCGCGTTGCTCTGAAAGCGGGCATCCTGGGCCAGGTCGGGGCGCTCGATGGCCGTGCAAAAGGTCTGCCACAGGGCGTCGTTGCCGATGGCGACGACGATCCAACCGTCGGCGGTTGGAAAGGCCTGGAAAGGAGTTATCGCCGGATGTCGCGTGCCCAACGGTTGGGGGACCTGACCGGACAGCGTGTAGCGGACGACGGCGTTCTCCAGGATGTACACCAGTCCGTCGACCATCGATATGTCGATGACCTGCCCGCGTCCCGTCCGCTCCCGGTGCCACAACGCGGCCAGGATGGCGATCGCGCACTGATGTCCGGCGGTGATGTCGCCCACCGACGTGCCCACCCGCACTGGCGCGCCATTCTCAGGGCCGGTGATGCTCATCAGCCCGCTGAACGCCTGGGCGACCATATCGTAAGCCGGCTTGGAAGCATATTCGGGCAGCGCGTCGTGCCCAAAACCGCAGATCGAGGCATAGATGATTTTGGGGTTGATCGCCTGCATCGCCTCATAGCCAAAGCCCAGCCGGATCATCGCGCCCGGCCTGAAATTCTCCAGCACCACGTCGGAGACGCGGATCAGATCGCGCAGAATCTCTTTGCCCTCCGGCGTTTTGAGATCGACGGCCAGGCTGCGCTTGTTGCGGTTTATACTGGCAAAGTAGCCGCTCTGACCGTTGACAAAAGGCCCGAACTGGCGGGCGTCGTCGCCGTGCGGCGGCTCCAGGTGGATCACCTCTGCGCCCAGGTCGGCGAGGATCATCGCCGACGTCGGTGCGGCCAGGACGTGTCCCAGGTCGATCACGCGAATGTTGTCCAATGCCTTGTTCATTGTGTACCTCGTTTCTGTCGGGTAGGGGCGAAGCATATCCTCCAAGTGCGCACATTGTATCATCAAACTCTGCTTCTGTCTATGCTCACGGTGAAAATCACAATTTGACATTTCCCCGTTCCCGCGTTATAATCTATTCAACATCAACCAACAGCGTCGAACCGGAAGAGTAGCATCTGAGCGTGCGCCAGAGAGACGAGTCTTGAGCTGAAAACTCGTTCGCAAGCGGCGGAGTGAATGGGCCGGGGAGCTGTCAGTCCGAAAAGAGTAGGGCTGACCGGAGTGGCTGCCGTTATCAAGGCTGAGGGTATTACCTGAACCCAGGATGAACTGGCGTCCAGAGCGTACCTGAAAGAGTGGGGCTGGCTATGCTTTTCAAACGCGCGCACTGCCATCATAGGATGGAGGCGCGTTTTGTGTTCTGGAGGGCATTCAGGCCGATCCAACTGAGGTGGCACCACGGGAGCGAAACAAGCGCGTCTCGTCCTCAACAGAGGGTTTTTCCTCTATTGAAGACGAGGCGCGCTTTTTTTTGCAAGAGGCCAAGTAGACAGGGATCGAGTAGACAAGGAGAGAGCAAGATGAATGTTTTGACGCGAGAGCAATTTCATCACCTGGCCGGGCAAGGGCAGTCGGTGCCCGTTTACCGTGAACTCAAGGCTGATCTGGAGACGCCCGTATCGGTCTATCTTAAATTGAGGGGCGAGGGACAGAACCCCAGTTTTTTGCTCGAAAGCGTCGAAAAAGCCGAACAGGTGGGGCGATACTCGTTTCTGGGCGTCAACCCGCAGCGACAGGTCATTGCTCGTGGGCGCGAGGTCAAAATCGTCGACAATGGGCAGACGCACGCTCGCCAGCTTGAAAAGGGCCAAGACCCACTGCACATCGTTGCCGAACAGGTGGCCCGCTACCAGCCCGTCGCTCCGCTCGAACAGGTGGCTCCGGGCCTGCCGCGATTTTTCGGCGGCGCGGTGGGCTACCTGGCTTATGATATGGTGCGCTTTTTTGAGCGCCTGCCCGAAACGTCGGTCGATTCGCTGGGCTTGCCCGACCTGCACATGTTGATCACCGATACGCTGGTCGTGTTCGATCACGTCAAAAGCCGCCTGCTGCTCTTTGCCAACGCGCTCACCCCGTCTGGCTGCGATCTCGATGCCGCTTACGATGACGCCGTCGCCCGGCTGGACGCGCTGGAAGCGCGCGTGTGCGGCCCGCTGCCGCCGCAGTCCGAACCGTCGCATCGAGCCGGTGGAGAACTCGTATCAAGTGTGACCCAGCAGGAATACGAGGCGCGGGTTCGCCGGGCCAAGGAATACATTGCCGCTGGCGATATTTTCCAGGTCGTGCCATCGCAGCGCTTGTCGCGCCCGACCAAGGCCGAGCCTTTTGCCATCTATCGCACGCTGCGCAACCTCAATCCGTCGCCCTATATGTTCTTTCTCGATCTGGGCGGCGACCCCCGGATGCACCTGGTCGGCTCGTCGCCGGAAGTGCTGACCCGGCTGCAGGGCCGCGTCGCCCAAGTCCGTCCCATCGCCGGGACGCGACCGCGCGGCAAGAGCGAGGCCGAAGACAGAGAACTAGAAGCTGAACTGCTCGCCGATCCCAAAGAGCGCGCCGAGCACGTGATGCTGGTCGATCTGGGCCGCAACGATCTGGGCCGCGTCTGCGAATATGGCACGGTGCGGGTCGATGATTTGCTCACCGTCGAACGTTATTCGCATGTGATTCATCTGGTCAGCCGCGTCACCGGGACACTGCGAAACGCTATGGATGCTTATGAGCTGATCCGGGCGACCTTTCCGGCGGGTACCGTCAGTGGCGCGCCCAAAGTGCGAGCGATGGAGATTATCGAAGAGCTAGAAGGGCTGCGGCGCTGCTGCTACGCCGGGGCGGTGGGCTATTTCGGTTTCAACGGCAACATGGACACTTGCATCACCATCCGCACCATCACGATGCTGGGACAAACCGCTTACCTGCAAGCCGGCGGCGGCGTCGTCGCCGACAGCGATCCCACGCGCGAGTGGGAAGAGACATTGCACAAGGCCGGCGCGTTGAGCCAGGCGATCGATATGGCAGAGATGGGAGAATAAATTGCGAATTACATTTGCCATTTTTAGGAGGACACAATGATTTTAGTGATCGACAATTATGATTCTTTTACTTACAATCTCGTCCAATACCTGGGCGAACTCGGCGCCGAGCTGGCTGTGCGCCGCAACGATCAGGTCACGCTCGACGAAATCCGTGAGCTTGAACCAAGCCACATCATCATCTCGCCCGGCCCCGGCACGCCCGACGACGGCGGCATCTCGCTCGATGTGATCCGCGAGTTTCATGAGACGACGCCGATCCTGGGCGTCTGCCTGGGCCACCAGTGTATCGGCGCGGCATTTGGTGGCGTGATCGACCGCGCCGGGCGGCTGATGCACGGCAAGACCAGTCCCATCTATCACTACGGCGGCGGCCTCTTTGAAGGCGTGCCCAGCCCCTTCGAGGCGACGCGCTATCATAGCCTGCTCGTCCACGAGCCGATCCCGGACTGTCTCAAAGTGACTGCCTTTACCTCCGAAGGTGAGGTGATGGCCCTGCAACACAAGAGCGCGCCTCTGGTCGGTGTGCAGTTTCACCCTGAAAGCATCCTGACCGAGTATGGGAAGGATATTTTGAGTAATTTCATAAGTATTAACGTAACTTTTGTGCAACCAGAGGCCAAAATGGTCAACTGGGCGCAAAAATGCAACTTTTGAACAGCGGCAGCGCCAGTTG
>JAFGEY010000452.1 GCA_016931365.1 Anaerolineae bacterium | reverse complement strand
GTCTCTTCGAAAACCGGGATCGCCGCCTCGTCCACTTCCAGCCCGACGCCGGACGCCGCGGCCAGTTCCCACAGTCCGGTGGCGACGCCGCCCTCTGTGGGGTCGTGCATAGCGTGGACGGTGGCATTCTGGACGGCGATTTGCGCCTCGCGCAGCACACTGATCCCCGGATCGTGCAAAAAGCCCCGGCAGCGGGCCAGGAAATCGGCGCTGAAGCGGCCTTGCAGATCGGCTGCTTTTTCCAGAGCCATGATCGCCGTGCCTTCCACCGCTGCGCCCTTGGTCAGCACGATCTCGTCGCCCACCTGCATGCCGCCGGTGTGGATCAGCCGTCCCGGCTCGATCTCGCCCAGCATCATGCCGACGACGATCGGACGGTCCAGCCCGTAGGTGATCTCGGTGTGCCCGCCGCAGGGCACCACGTCGAGCGTGCGGCAGGCGGCAGCGATCTGGGCCATGATCCGTTCGGCCAGCGCTTCGTCGGTTTTGGCCTGGGGCAGCAGCAGCGTGCTGAGAAACCAGCGCGGCGTGCCGCCGGCGGCAGCGATGTCGTTGGCGTTCACGTTGACCGCATACCAGCCGATCTCGTCGGTGGCAAAAGTGATCGGGTCGGTCTTGGCTACCAGCCAGCGGTCGCCTATGTCGATCACCGCAGCGTCTTCGCCCACGCCGGGGTAGACCAAAACGCGGTCGTCGGGCAAAGAAAAGGTATATTTGTGCAGCAGTCGGGCCAGGTTTTCGGGGGGCAGTTTGCCGACGGGGAAAAAAGCGGTCATTTTCAAACCAGAGCCAGCAAAATGCGGGTGATGATCTGTTCGACCGCCCACAGGATCAAGATCGCCACCATGGGCGTGATGTCCCAGTACGCACCGCCGCTCTGGATGGGCGGGATGTAGCGGCGCAGCGGGGCCAGCACCGGCTCGGTGATGCGGCGCAGGAAAACGATGACCGGATGGTAGCTGCCCAGCAGCATCCCCAAGAACGAGCGGGCGACCAGCGCCAGGCTGTAGAGGGCGATCAAGGTGTGAATGACATTGACAATAAACAACATAAATTTAGTCTCCTGGTGTCAGTGCGCTGAGATCAGCGAGATGGCCGCGGCAAAACGCCCGGTCTTGCCGTGCTCGGCGCGGTGCGAAAACCATTCGTCGGTGTGGCAGGCAGTGCAGATTCCGGCCAGCTCGATGTGCGCGACGCCGATTTCTTCGAGCTGGCAGCGGTTGGCTGCCCACATGTCAAAATGCCAGCGCCCGTCGGCGCGCTCGGCCAACAGGTCCGGCCGGCCAGGAAACGCCTGCTCGACGGCCTGAGCCACGTCCGCACCGACCTCGTAGCAGCACGGGCCGATCGATGGGCCGATGCCGGCGATCAGGTCTTCCGCCCGGCAGCCAAAGGCCTCGATCATAGCCCGCGCAGCGGCCTGGGCCGTCTTGAGTACCGTGCCGCGCCAGCCGGCGTGGGCCAGCCCGACCGCCCGCTTGACCGGATCGTAGAAGACAATTGGCGTGCAGTCGGCAAAACGGAGCAGGAGCAGCACGCCCGGCGTTTGGGCGATCAGCGCATCGGTGGCCTCGATCACCGTGCCCTTGTGCGAACCATCGACCACGGCCACGCGGCAGCCATGCACCTGGTACGGCGAAACGGTTTCGGCTTCCGATTCAAACCCGAGCGCCCGGCAGATCAACAGGTGATTGGCATCGATCGCGTGGAGATCGTCGCCGACGCTGTGCCCGGTGTTGAGGCCCTCCCACGGCGGCCGGCTGTGCCCGCCGAGGCGGGTAAAGATGCCGTGCGTGACCCGCGGGTGAAATGCCAGGCTGTCGAATTGGTAATAAACGAGCGATTGGTGTTGGATTCGGCGCATAAAGGCCTTTTGGGATTTGATGACGTGCGAGCGTCCAGTTTAGCACAAAGCCGGGGGACGCGCAAACGTCGAGCGACTCTTCAGCACGGACAGGATTGTTTGGGGCACGTTTGAATCCTGTTCATCCTGTCAATCCTGTCGAAACCCAGATTTTATTGTCAGAATGTCTCCCAGTGCAGTACCTGCTCCAGCGGTTTTTTCTCTTTCTCCGGCCATTCGACGGGCACGCCGAACGAAACCAGCGTGGTCAGCCGCCGCTCTTCCGGCACATGGAGCAGCGACTTGAACGCCTGCTCGTGGCGGATTGTGCCCCCTTCGAGCCAACAGGAACCGTAGCCGAGGGCGGTGGCCGCAAGCAGCATGTTCTCGACCGCCGCCGACGAATCCTGTTGCCAGAACTCGGCGCTGGTGTCCATCACCACGGCAACGACAAACCCTGCCTTGTCGATCCACGACCAGACCTCGGCCAGGCGGGCCAAGGTCTCCGGCCGGGTGACAACGACGAAGTCCCACGCCTGCCGGTTATAGCCGGAGGCGGCCCAATGCCCGGCGTCGACGATGGTTTCGATGTCTTGTCGCGGGATCGGAGCGCCGGTGTATCGTCGAATGCTGCGCCGTTTGCGAATGGCTTCCAGAGTGTTCATGTAAAAAATCTCCCTTTCATTCTGTCTTCCACAGTCCTTCTCTCAGGCTGTTGCCGTGCCCGCGATAGAGGTGGGTATGGGTAAGGCGGTGCTGCACTTCCTTGATGATGATCTCGGCGGCCGCATCCAGGATTTCCTGCCCAAATTCGGCGCTGGCATCCTGCGGGGCCATCCGCCCGCCGATGCCGATCAGCGTTTCCCCCTTGGATGGCAGAAGGCTCAGATCGACGGTTTGCCCGTGCAGGGCCATCATGTGCGAGGTCTCCCACCCGGCGGCGTGGTCGCCGGCGCAAGGGTAGCGATCGGTGAGCAGCAGGTAATCGACCACCGCCCAGGCGAGCAGGCCGTGCCGCTTGCTCCATGCTCGCTGGTTGAACTGCAAGGCTGCCGCGCGCGCGTGATCGATCAGCGGGTAATGCCCGGCGACGAGCACGCCAACCCTAAAGCCCAGGCTTTCCGCTTCGGCGAGGATATGCAGCAGCAGCTTGTTATAGTGGAGCACCTGTTCCGTCGCTGTAAAGGGCATTCGTTCGGGCAAAAAGTTGTCGGGTGGAAGGGCCATCTGTTCGGCGATCTGGTCGCGATCGACGGCGTTGGCATCCATCAGCGACTCGATGCGGCTTTCGCCGTAATAGAGCGGGGGAAAGACCAGCCCGCCGCCGCGCTGCGCGCAGAGCAGGGCCAGCCCTTCGGCCTGCAAGGTGTCCGCGCCGACCGCGTTGTGGACGCCGTGCCACTCGATGGTGCCGATGGGGATGTATACCGCCGGGCAGGCCTGGCGCCGCTCGACGATTTGGTGCGGGCGCAGCATGTGGTATCTGACTTCGGGGATCATCGTTTCTCCTTTCACGGTTGTAAAAGTAAGGGCGAGGTATCACTGAATGGAGCCTGCTGGACAAATTTGAAAAAATCAGGACTTGCTGGTACACTGAAAGTGGAGGCCACTATGCGCGTTTTGTACGGGCCGGTCGATTCCTGGCGACTGGGACGCTCGCTGGGCGTCGATCCGTTAGCACAACGAACCAAGCAGTGTCCCTTGTCGTGCATTTACTGCCAATACGGCCCCACGCCCAATGGATCGCTGCGGCGGCAGGTCTGGGTGACGTCCGAACGGCTGCGGCACGAATTGGTCGCGCTGGGGCCGGTCGAGGCCGACTGCGTGACTTTTGCCGGGCTGGGCGAGCCAGCCCTGGCCCTCAACCTGGCCGATCTCGTCGCCGAGGTGCGCGCGGCGCTCCCCTTGCCGGTGATCATCCTGACCGGCAGCGCGTTGATGCCGCTGCCAGAAGTGCGCCGCGACCTGCTCGTTTTCGACGCGGTGGCGGTCAAGCTGGATGCGCCGGACGAGGCGCTGTTTCAGCAGATCAACCGTCCCGTAGCCGGCTATCGATTCCCTTTTGACGCTGTGTTGAATGGTATCCGGCAGTTTCGCCGGGCCTACGGCGGGCGCTTGGTGCTGCAAATGATGTTTGTCCAGGCCAACCGTCACGTCGTGCCGCAGATGGCGGCATTGGCCCGTTCGCTTGATCCCGACGAGGTGCAGCTCGACACGCCGCTCCAGCCCGCGATCGGCGGGCCGGTTTCGGCGGCGCAGATGGCCGAGATCGAACACGTATTTGCCGGCCTGCCCGCGCGCTGTATCTACAGCGACGGGCGGGCGAACATCATCCCGCGCTCGATGTGAGTTTCAGTCGCCAGTCCACTCGCGCACGTCGACCCGGTACACCGCGCGCCGCCCGTCGCGATCCGAAGTAAAGTAAACTGCATCGCCGGCGTGATCATAGATCGGGTGCGGATGCGCGTCCTGGCTGCTCCAACTCGATCCGTGTCGGCAGAGCGGCACCCAGTCGATCCGCTTTTCCTCCCAATCAACCCGTTGCAGGCTGATCCATATCCCGTTGCGTTGGGGAACGCCGCTGCTCAACGGCGAGTCATCATCTTGGCGGTAGTAGCCGTCGGAGACGAGCCAGCCCGCTTTGCCGACGGTGAAATGCCCATACTGCGTCCAGCCGTCGGGAAAGGCGATCTCGATGCGATCGCTGCCATCGGGGCGTACGCGACCCAGGTACATAGAACCGCCAACACATCCCCCGTGATAGATGACAAATTGGCCGTCGCGCGTCCACATCTCGTGGCACGTCCAGTCGTCGCGGCTGCGGCCGTCGCCCTCGCCGCGCAGACGGATGTGCCTTTCCCCATCCCACAACCACACGCGACGAATGCCACAGTCGCCCGGCCACTCGTGGTTGTAGAGGATCAGGCTGGCGTCGAGCGGCGAAAACTGGACGTGGGTGATCCACGCGCGCGGCACTTCTTCGCACAGCACCTCTTGGCCGCTCAGCGTGTCGTACACGCGCAAATAGGAGGAGAGGTTTTCGTCCTGCACACGCCTGTCGATGTCATACCTGGGCCGGCCATCGAGCAGATTGTCGCCGTCGAGCGCGCGGGCATCGACGGTGGGCACGCACAGCCGCGTCCCATCGGCGGAGACGTGGGTAAAGGCGGTCATCTGCCCGGCGGGGTATTCGGCCAGGGTGCGAGTGTGACCACTCATATCGACGGCGCGGATTTCGCGGCCCTGGATGTAATAGACGACGCTGCGCAGCGGATCGAGGCTGGCGCTGGCTCGTCCCAGACCGCGATAGGGGATGCCGTCAAAATAGACGTAGGACTTGAGAAAGCCTTTCCGATTGTCGCTAAGCTGGCGTTCCTCGCCGCTCTCCATGTCGAGCGCAAAGAGGTTGTGCTGCCCGTCGCGGACGCCGATCAGCACCAGGTGGCGGCCGTCGGCAAGCAG
>JAFGEY010000451.1 GCA_016931365.1 Anaerolineae bacterium | reverse complement strand
GCAAAGGCCGCCACCTTGCCGGTCTGCATCACCGTGTCGATCGCCGTCAGGGTCTGCGCCATATCCGGCCCGTTTGGCTCGCGCGTGCCGTGGTTGGGCACGTAGGCCTGATCGAGGATGTCGGCGTCGACGTGCAAATAGATCAGGTCGACGCGCGCGGCAAGGTCATCGACCGTCCGTTTCAGGTCTTGACCGGGAAAGCCCGGCGCGGGCGCGGCGACCGGCACGCCGACGGCGCGGATCAACTGCGCTTCCGCCGGGTCGAGGTTGCGCACGTCGACCAGGACGATGCGGTCGGTGGGCAGCGGGGCGACGATGTGCGAACCTTCGCGCCATTGAGGAAAAGCCAACCCGGCGCAGACGGCGACGGGCATCCCGCCCAAACTGCCGCTCAATGTCGTCTGCGGGGTGTTGAAATCGCCGTGCGCGTCGAACCAGGCCAGGCCGATCCGGGCTGTCGGGCCGTATACGTCTTGCAACCCGCCGACCACGCCGGTGACGTGTGTACAGTTGCCGCCGGTCATCAGGATCGCTTTGCCCGCGCGCCGCGCCACGGCAACCTCGTCGGCGATGGCCCCGTTGAGCACGCCGAGGTTGTACGCTTCGTCGGCGGTGCGCCGCGACTCGTCCATCCGCGGCTCGACCATATCAAAGGGCACACCTGCTGCACCGTATACACCGGATGCGGCATAGGCATCGAGCGCGCGCTCGTCGTCCTCGGCCAGGGTCGTCGTGCGGTAACGCACGGCGATGACCTGCAAACGCGATAAAGGATGTGCAGCCATCTAGAACGTCACCCGTTCGCGCGATTCGATCTTGTTTTCGTCGAGCACCAGGCCCAGGCCGGGCAGCGTGGGCAGCGCGATTTTCCCGTTTTCGGGTTGGTACGTCGGGTTATGGAAGAACTGCTTGCCCGGCTGGTGGCGGACCAGGTATTCGACCATCGGCACAGTGTTGGGCGACTGCGCCCCGGCGACGTGCAGCGCGGCGAGCAGCGAGTGCCCGTGAGCGATCAGCGGCACCTCAAAGGCCGAGGCCAGCGCGCAAATCTTGACCAGTTCGCTGATCCCGCCGGTCCAGTCGGGGTCGGTTTGCAGCACGTCGACCGCCTCGTTGACCAGCAGTTCCTTGACCTGCCAGCGGGTGTAGACGTGCTCACCAGTCGCCACCGGCACCGTCGAGGCCTGGCGGATGCGCCGAAGCCCGCCGACCCGCTCCGGCTGCACCGGCTCTTCCATCAACCACGGGTTGAGCGGGGCCAGTTTTTGCACCATCTCGACGGCATAGGTGGTGTCCCAGCCCCAAAAAGCGTCGAACATCAGCGTATAGTGTTCGCCCAAGGCCTCGCGCAGCGTCCGGGCCAGGGCCAGGTTCTTGACCTTGCCCGCTTCGCCGTCGCCGGGGCCGTAGCGGAAAAACCATTTTTGCGCCTCAAAGCCCATCGCTTTGTATTCCAGCGCGATCCGGGCTGCCTCATCCGGCTCGATCGAAAAACCGAGCATGCTGGCATAGGCAGGCACGGCGCTGCGCGTCGGGCCGCCGAGCAGGCGGTAGATGGGCTGGCCCCAGGCCTTGCCCTTCAGGTCCCACAGCGCGCAGTCGACCGGGCTGATGCCGGTCATAAACAGGCCCGACCGCCCGTGCCGGTTGAGGCGCAGCATCTGGTCGAGCAGCGTCTCCGTCGCCAGGGGATCGCGGCCCAACAAAAAGGGGCGCAAAAGGCGATATATCACATAGGCCTGCGGGTCTTCGATTGGGCCAAAAAGGCCGGTGATGCCCTCATCGGTTTCGATCTCGACGTAAATCTCGTGCAGCGGGCGCGGGCCGGTTACGTGGGCCGTCCGCCTCTCGTCTTTGCTCAATTCGGGATAGACGTCCATCGCCTGCGATTGGCGGTTACCGGGTGGAAAATCGGGGCCGTCCCACGTGCCGCTGACGCGGGTCAAAACGACATCGGCAATTTTCATCGCTTTCTCCTTTTATCCAACCAACTTTTCCAACCGATCCACCAGTCCGGCCAGGACGCCAAAAGCCACTTCGACCGCGGCGGGTGTGGTCAGATCGACGCCGGCCAGCTTGAGTGCGTCGAGCGGGTACAGGGAGCCACCCGCCTTGAGGAAGCTCAGGTAGCGGTCCATCGCTGAGTGGTCCGCCGCACCCTCCTGCCCCGACAGAATGCCCTTCGCCAGCGCGTTCGCGCCGGAAATGCCGGTGGCGTACTGGTAAACATAGTAATCGACGTACAGGTGATTGAACGTGGCCCAGGTGATGCCCTCGCGCTCACGGTCGGCGCGCACCTCGCCGCCATAGCCCTCGTCAAACAGGTCGGCCATCAGGTTGATCATGTCGTCGGCGGTGAGGCCCTCGCCGCGTTCGATCCGCTCATGCGTCTCCAACTCGAACCGTGCCAGCGTGGGCATGATGAAAAAGTAGCGATGGAAATTGGACATCGCCTCTTCGATCAGCGCCACCTGGAAGGCCGGGTCGGGGTTGGTCTTTAACAGGTGCGCGCGCACCATCGCCTGGTGGAAATTCGAGGCTACCTCGGCGACAAAAAGCGCGTAGCGGCTGTAGCGGAACGGCTGGTGCTGGCGGGTGAGGTAGGAGTGCATCGAGTGGCCCAGCTCGTGGGCCAGCGTGCTCAGGCTGAACAGATTATCGTTGTAGCTCATCATAATAAAGGGATGCGTGCCGTAACTGCCCGACGAAAAAGCGCCGTTGCGCTTGCCCTGGTTGGGATACACATCAACCCAGCGATCGTGCAAGCAGCCCCGGCGCACCCGCTCGACGTAATCCGCTCCCAGCGGCGCGAGGCCGGCGCAAATCCACTCCACGGCCTGCTCGTAAGGCACAAGGGGCTGCGCGTCGCTCAACGGGGCCCAGATGTCGTAGGGATGCAGTTGGTCGACGCCGAGCGCCCGGCGGCGGATCGCCCAGTAGCGGTGCCAGGTAGGCAGGTTCTTGCGGAACGTGTCGATCAGGTTGTGAAAAACTTGGACCGGCACATTGTGTTCGAACAAGGTCGCCGCCAGCGTAGACGAGTGGCCGCGCACGCGCATCTTGAACACGTTCTGCTTGAGCGAGGTGGCCAGGCAGGCAGCCAGCGCGTTGCGGTGGGCCAGATACTCGTCAGCATAGTGCTCCCAGGCCGTGCGCCGCACCTCGCGGTCGGGGCTGGACAGGAGCTTGCCCAGCGTGCCCTGGGTGAGGGGGTATTCCTTGTCGTCGCTGCCTAACGCCGGCTTGAATTTGAAATCGGCGTTGGCCAGCATGCCCGCCGTCGACCCTGCACCACGAAATGGATCGGAGAGCATGCCCAACACCTCTTCGACCTCGGCAGAACGGACGTGGGCCTGCTGGCGGAACAGATCGTCGACGTAATGGCCCAGGTGAGCCAGGCGCGGCTCTTCAGCGATCCATTTTTTCAACACATCCTGGCCTATCACCAACAGTTCTGGATCGACAAAGGACACCGCCGCCTGGACACGTCCAAACAAGCCTTGCGCCTGCCCGGCGCGCCGGATCGCTGTCTGATCGGTCATATCCACAGACTGACTCATCGAGGCATAGACAAAAAGCTTGCCCGCACGAATGAGCAGATCGTCGATCGCTTCCATCGCCTCGGCAAGCGTCGCCGCCCCTTCGCCAAGACGGCCCTTGAATTGGGCGACAGTTGGCAGTTGAGCCGCGACGGCCTCAAACTCGGCCTGCCACGCCTCGACCGACTCGAACACACTCGGGGCGTTCCATTTGAACTGATCGGGGATTTCGCTGCGCATTGGAACTTGTTCTGACATCGTTGTCTCCTTTTGATTCGTGACCGCCGACCATTGACCGCTCGGATACACAGTATCCGCGACCGCTGTCGGGGGCAGTTGTCAGTGGTCTATCGTCGTCGGTTGTCGGCTTTACCACTGTTCGTGATGCACCAGTTCGGTCAGCTCTTTGCGATTCTTGGGCCGCCATTCGTCGGCCGGGTAGCCAAGCGGGGTGAAGGCAATCGGTTCGACGCCTTCGGGCAGGCCGAACACCTCGCGCGCGGCGTCGGGATCGAATGCGCCGATCCAACAGGTTCCCAACCCTTCGTTGGCGGCGGCGAGAATGAGGTGATCCATCGCGA
Source organism: Anaerolineae bacterium (assembly GCA_016931365.1). The sequence goes on along the minus strand of JAFGEY010000451.1, from coordinate 1,246 downwards.
TCGTCACGTCGACGTCGGTATAGTTTTTGCCGTCGCGCCGCGTCCAGGCTTGAGCGAGAATGCCGCAAGCCGCGATCACGATCGGTGCATCGATAAACCAGTCACGCCCGTAGACGCGCTTGAGTTCATCCTTGCGTCCAGCAGTGTGAATGACGATCAGGCCAAACGGTTGCCGGTTGGCCGCTGTGGGGGCTAACTGCGCCGCTTCAAGCACCTTTTGCAGCACCTCGTCCGGCACCGGGTCGGGCTTGTACGCACGCACACTGTAACGCTGTTGAATCAGGTCTGAAAATTCCATCCTTTGCCTCCTTGGAAATCAAAAACTGAAACAAGAAGATGCGCCAATGCCTCAAGCAGAGGTCTAGTCCAACACCTCTATGCGGACGCAAGCATAGCATGGCTGGTTGGGATTGTCAAACACCAGCGCAGAAAGATTTTTGTCCCTTCTTGAAATGGTGCTATAATCGACATGCTTGTAATTCTTTTCCCCAATCGATCACAAAGGAGTGAAAAAGTGGCAATATCTCTTACTAACCTCAAGTGTGAGTACAAAATTAACCCCCTCGGCATCAACGTCGTCCGGCCCCGCCTGAACTGGCAGCTTCAGGCCGACGGGCGCGGCGTGGCCCAAACCACCTACCAGGTCCGCGTTGCCAGCGGCGACGCGCCGCTGTGGGACTCGGGCCGCGTCGAGTCCGGCCAATCGATCCACGTGCCCTACGGCGGCCCGGCGCTGATCAGCGGACAGCGCTGCGAGTGGCAGGTGCGCGTCTGGACCAACGACGGCGGCGCTTCCGAATGGAGCGAAGCGGCCCGCTGGGAAATGGGCCTGCTCGACCCGTCCGACTGGGCGGCGCAGTGGATCGAGCCGGACATCGAGGAAGACGTTTCCGTGTCGAACCCCTGCCCGCTGCTGCGCAAAACGTTTTCAACCGACGGCGCGGTCAAGACCGCCCGGCTGTACGTCACCTGCCACGGCCTGTACGAGATCGAGATGAACGGGCAAAAGACCGGCGCGGAGGTGCTCGCGCCCGGCTGGACGGTGTACGCCAAGCGCTTGCACTATCAGACCTACGACGTGACCGATCAACTGGTCGCCGGGGAAAACGCCCTCGGCGTCACCCTGGCCGACGGCTGGTATCGCGGCAATCTGGGCTTCCGCGGCCAGCGCAACACCTACGGCGACAAACTGGCCCTGCTGCTCCAGCTCAAGGTCGAATACGCCGACGGGCGCGTGCAGTGGGTG
>JAFGEY010000450.1 GCA_016931365.1 Anaerolineae bacterium | reverse complement strand
TACAAGAATAGACTTGGACAAGGTCTCTCAATCGGTGCTTGATATTGCAGATCTACAAATAAAATTCTTTTTCGATGGACAGAACCTGCGCATAAGCGGCAAGTACCGGCCGACGTTTTTGCGCCCCGAAGGTCAGGGACCAGACAAAATCCGGTCATATCAGGAATTGATTGCAGTTGACAAGGGAGCTGATTTTTATGCCTTTTTATCTTCAAAAGAACTAACAGTGTCACCAGTTCTTAGATGGGAGGACGGGCCAGGTTGGTTCTTGTCTTTTGAACATCAGATCGAACTAGCTGATTTTGGAGAAGTCGAGTTAGTGGGGGAGTCCGCATTCAGTACTCATAACGTTAAAGACGAAAAAGGATCTGTAGCAAATCCCGGGGCTTTTGAGGGCGAAATATATGTCTTCCCTCGGCGCGGTGCTGATCTTGATGTCACCGATGTTTTTAGCTCAATGAGTGAATATCGCAAGTACTTGAACCGGCTTGCTGGTATCCGTGTGTTTCGAGATGGTTTTGGCATTCGACCTTTTGGATTAGAAGGCGATGATTGGCTAGGTTTACGTAAAGAGTGGACAAGCGGTGCTTCGTGGTACGGATTGAGACCTCAGAATGTCATAGGGTATGTGGCTTTGACCGCTGCTCACAATCACCATTTGGAAGAAACCACAAGTAGAGAGTATTTCGTAGAAAACCCCTATTCACACAATTTCTATCTGTTGATGGAAGAAGTAGTTAATACTGTGAATGGTATTAACGAGACTTTGCGACGCGGATACAACGAGTATCAGAGACTGAGAGCAAAACAAGATGCAGGTATCACGTCTCAAGAAGTTGATACGATCTTTGAGCAAATGAGAAATGCAGGTTCGCAATCTCAGGGTTTGGCTCGCCAAGTCACCGCCACACACCAAAAACTTGAAGAAACCTCACTGCGAGTAGAAAAAATTACAGAAGAACTAGTTTCTTCTCCCTTGTTCCATACTGAAGAAGAGCGACAAGTCGCACCGTTGCTTCAAGAGATTAGTCAAACACTGCTCGAAGCAAAATCCCTCCTGAAGAAGGTTGAAGAGATTTTTTCTCTGACTCGAAGGCTTGAGAGTATCGCTGATGTTCTACAACCTGATCTTGAGTATTTACGAGATCAGCTTATTCAGTTTTCGGAGTTGGCCGGCTTGGGTCTCACAGCGGAGGCGCTGTCACACGAAATGAAAACTATTGCTGATGGGTTGGCCGCAAGAACAACCAACCTTGTGACAAAGTTGAGGGCTAATCAGTCTATAGATCCTCAGGTTTTAGCATACACAGAATTTGTTCATACGTCGGTAGCCGGGTTTAGAAAGCAGTTAAGTCATCTTGATCCTTCTTTGCGCTATGTGCGGGAAAAACGAGATGAGATTCGGATGTCAGTTTTTTGGCAAGAAATTCAAGAATTTTATCAGGAGCGCTTTGCACGTAATGATATCAGTTTAGTAATAGAAGAACCCTGTCAGGATTTTACTGTTCTGTTGAACAAGGGACAACTTACCCAGGTCGCAGATAATCTTTTGTTAAATTCAGAGTATTGGTTACAAGAAGACCTGCGTAAATCTAATATTCAACAGGCTAGAATTTATGTACGAATACAAGAGCCTTTTATAGAGGTGTTTGATACAGGGCGCGGTGTTTCTCCGTCGGTTGAGCACCAATTGTTTCAACCCTTTGTCACCACTAAACCCAAAGGGGTTGGGCGCGGATTAGGTCTTTTTATTAATCGCCAATTGCTAGAGGCGAGCAATTGTCAAATATCACTCTTGCCTGATCAAAACACATTCCAACGCCGTTACATTTTCCGTATTGACTTCACAGGAGCATTGCACAATGGATGAAGATATTGTTGCAGTTCAACAAGTGACCAGACAGATATTATCGGGAATGGGAATACAAAAAGTGATATCCGTTGATGATTTTTATGCTACAGCAGAATCTCATTATGAGGATGCAGTCGCTCTGTTTGAAGTAGTTCGTTCGAAGCAGGATATTCAGTGTAGTGACCTGGTACCCAGAGATATTCTTGATGCGCCTGATAATATTTGGACTCGCAGGTTACAAGCTTTTTGGACAGAAGCATCACCAGATAGTAAATCGGCGATATTGAACGAGCTTGCGGTAATAGCTGGAGACGAAATTGTGTTTAGTGATGTGAAAGACCTCTCACGTTTAAAAGAGTTTATACCTGAAGGCATGTTTCAAGCTATGAGTCCTGATGACTGGGACCAGAACAAAAAGAACATCATAGCAAAAGCCAGAAATAATCAAAGGATATTGTGCTTATTCGATCAAGATTTACATCTGGCTGGTCGATCAGATAATGCTGGCACACTTCTTTTGCAACAAACGTTGACTGAGCGAAATGACGATTGTGTTGTTTGTGGCTTGCTTACTCAAATGATCACCAGGGAAGCAGAATTGGAGACGGCGAGAACATTAGCTGCTGAAGTCGGGTTGACTCTGGATCAATTCTTACCTTTATCCAAAGAGAGACTCCGTGGCGACCCTATGGAATTTGTTGATGGTCTCAAGATGATTCTCTTGAATTATGCGCGTCACCGGTTGTCTAGGCAAGTTCAGGAGTTGACAATTCAAGCAAGTAAGGAAGCGTTAGAGAAAACCAACGATATTGATGTTTATGATTTTGAACATATTGTCATTCGTTCTTCCGAAGGTGAAGGCGTTTGGGAACCTGATACGTTATTCAGACTGTTCAATCTTTTTGAATATGATGCTTTCAGAAGGGCAATTCTTGTTTCTGACAGGCGCGCATCTATATACGTCGATATAGAACGTATGCGTGCAGTTCGCAGTATCACAACCTTGGAATCACAGCGAAACTATCCCACAGATAAAGTTTATCAGATCCGACGTATGGAAGTATTTGATGAACCCGAATTGTTGAATGCGGGGTATCAGCCTATAGATCTAGGGGACATATTTGAAATCCGCAATAAAAAATACATTTTGCTCGCTCAACCCTGCGATCTTATGGTCCGTGAGAATGGTGCTAGAAGTCAAGGCATCGATGATGCTGTATTGGTGCAAATCAGAGTGCTTGAAGAGGATGAGGAGGATATCCCCGGAGGGATTTCGAGTTTTCGATGTGAGTATTTAGGGGAGCGACGTGAACAAATCGCCTTTGTCAAATTCAGAAACTCTATCCGCATTTCATTAAGTGTCTTGGATTTAGCCGTCTTTAATGATGAGGGTAAGTGTTACATATCTTTATCTGATATTGAAAATACTAAATTCCCAACGCTTCATGTACCATGGCGTAAGCGCCTCGAAACGCTTCAAAAGCATTATCAAAAAACACATACGGAATTTGTGAAGATGCCGTATCAAAAAGTATCGGCTTATCAAAAGAAAGCATTAGGGCATCTTTTGACTTGCTCTGCTCAGAATATTAGCTTTCAATATGATGCGAGAGGTATTTTTGAGTTCGATATACGTCGTGTAGGACGATATCGTGCGCCTCTCTCAGTACATTTGTTGAGCGCCTATTTCTCTTTCCTTTCCCGCAATCCTCAAGAACATGATTTTGCGAGAGCTGGTGAAAATCTTGAGTGTGCGATTTGAGCTATAGGGATTATTTGGGTTTGACTTGATTTTTCAAATTCGTGGTCGGCGAGTCTTGCGTTGGTGCTGCTCGATACTCAAATTTTGGTATGCCCTGAGCGCCTTGTTTTCCCGGTTCAGCACAATCGGCGAAGAGGCGAGCAACAGGAGCAGCAAGAACTGGCTTTACTCTTTTCGGAGGCACAACCAAATGAAACCATTCCCCCGCCCGAATGTTGTCGTTAGCAAATGCCTGGGCTTCGCCGCGTGCCGCTATAACGGCGCGACGATCCCCGATGCGTTCGTGGAACAGCTCGAACCTTATGTCACCTATTTGCCGGTCTGCGCGGAGGTGGAAATCGGGTTAGGCGTGCCGCGCGACCCGATCCGCGTGATCCTCATCAACGATGCGCCGCGCCTCATTCAACCGGCAACCGGCGCGGACGTGACTGAGAAAATGCAGACCTTTGCGGCGGCGCACCTTGACGCGCTTACCGATATTGATGGCTTCATCTTGAAAGGCCGCTCGCCCTCGTGCGGGATCAAGGACGTGAAGATCTACCGGGGCGTCGAGAAAGGCGCACCCGTCGCCCGGAAAGGCCACGGCTTCTTCGCCCAGGCCGTGCTGGAACGGTACGGGCATCTGCCGGTCGAGGAAGAAGGGCGGCTGATGAACTTCATCCTCCGCGAGCACTTCCTCACAGCGTTGTTCACCCTGGCCGATTTTCGCGCCGTTAAAACTGCGGGGGCAATGGGCGAACTGGTGCGCTTCCACACCGACAATAAGCTGCTCCTCCTGGCCTACAGCGAAAGCCAGTACCGGTTGATGGGACCCATCGTCGCCAACCACGCGAAGAAGCCGGCCGCCGAGGTCATCGCTGCCTATGAGACGCACCTGGGGAAGGCGCTGGCCCGCCCCGCGCGGCGCACGGCCGGCATCAACGTCCTGATGCACGCCCTGGGCTACTTCTCCGAGAAACTCACGTCCGACGAGAAAGCCTACTTCCTGGACACGCTGGAGAAGTATCGCGCCGAAAAAGTGCCTTTGAGCGTGCCCGTCAGTCTGCTCGGCGCATGGATCGCGCGCTTCAAAGAGCCGTACCTGGCCCGGCAGACATTCTTCGCGCCGTACCCGGAAGATCTGATGCTGATCAGCGACTCCGGCAAGGGCCGCAACTTAGGATAAAAAGGATTTTTACCACGAATCCTCACGAATCCACACTAATTTTTGATTCCTATTCGTGAAAATTAGTGTAGATTCGTGGTTTGTTTTTCCGATAGAGGTGAAAGATGCAGCCTTTTTCTTGGGAATTCCCCTACCCTTCACGGCGGATGCCAATCCTGGCGCAGAACGTCGTAGCGACATCGCAGCCGTTGGCGGCGCAGGCCGGGCTGGACGCGCTGCGACAGCCGCTTACGCTTCCAAGTGGCGGCAACGCTGTGGATGCGGCGCTGGCGACCGCTATCGCGCTCACCGTCGTCGAACCGACGAGTAACGGTATCGGCAGTGACGCCTTCGCCATCGTATGGGACGGCGCGCAGCTCCACGGCCTCAACGCTTCCGGGCGCGCGCCGCAGGCGCTCACGCCGGAGCGGTTTGCCGGGCTGACACAGATGCCGGTTATGGGTTGGGATCCGGTGACGGTGCCCGGCGCGGTCAGCGCGTGGGTGGCGCTCTCGACGCGCTTCGGCAAGCTGCCGTTCGCCGATCTGTTCGAGGCGGCGATCCACTACGCGCGCGACGGCTTCCTCGTTTCGCCGATTACAGCGCTGGCGTGGGCCAGAGCGCCGGAACATTACGCGGCGTACCCGTCGTTTGCCGCCACGTTCGCGCCCAATGGACGCGCCCCCCACCCCGGAGAACTGTTCCGCTGCCCGGATCAAGCGCGCACGCTGGAGACCATCGCCGCGACGAAGGGCGAGGCGTTCTATCGCGGCGCGCTGGCGGAGCGCATCGCCGCGCACGCCAAAGCCACCGGCGGGCTGCTGACGATGGATGACCTGGCATCGCACGCCCCTGAATGGGTCACGCCGCTGGCGCAGGCGTACCACGGCTATGCCCTGCACGAAATCCCGCCAAACGGGCAGGGCCTCGCGGCGCTCATCGCGTTGGGCATTTTGCAACACCTGGATTTAGCACAGTACCCCGTCGACTCCGCCGACAGCCTGCACTTGCAAGTCGAGGCAATGAAGCTGGCGTTCGCGGAAGCGCACCGCCACATCGCCGATCCAGCGTGGATGGAGGTTCCACCGGAGGCGCTGCTCGCCGCGGACTTCCTGGCAGCGCGCGCGCGGCAGATCAGAATGGACGCGGCGCAGTTCCCCACCTCGGCGCTGTCCACCGACCACGGCACGGTCTATCTCACGGCTGCCGACGCCAGCGGGATGATGGTTTCGTACATCCAATCGAACTACATGGGCTTCGGTTCCGGCATCGTCATCCCCGGCACGGGGATTAGCCTGCAAAATCGCGGCGCGGGGTTCCGGCTGGAAACAGGGCATCCAAACCGCGTCGCGGGCGGCAAACGGCCCTACCACACGATCATCCCCGGCTTCGTCACGCGGGAAGGGCAACCGGTGATGAGTTTAGGCGTGATGGGCGGGCACATGCAGCCGCAGGGGCATGTGCAGATGATGGTGCGGCTGTTCGATTACGGGCAGAATCCGCAGGCGGCCTCCGATGCGCCACGTTGGTACATTGAGGAAGGTCTAACCGCGCTTTCGCTGGAGCCGGGCTTCGCACCGGAGGTGGTGGCAGAACTACGGCGGAGAGGGCACAAAGTCACCACAGATCTGCCACCCAACCGGTTTGGCGGTGCGCAATTGATCTACAGGCTGGAAAACGACAACCAACTGACCGGCTACTGCGCCGGGACAGATTGGCGCAAAGATGGGCAGGCCGTCGGATATTGAGGAAATATGAAATCTCGAAAACTAGTAACTATTCAGGTGGGACGCACTTTTACGCTTGAAATGACAGTGGGAAACGCAAAATCGCCGTTTTTGGCTTGGAATAAGTGCGT
>JAFGEY010000449.1 GCA_016931365.1 Anaerolineae bacterium | reverse complement strand
AGCTTGGAGGTGTGTTTTTGGGGAATTTAGCCGTCGTTGGAGGCTTTCGGAGGCCATTCTATTCCAGAGTTACGTTGGAACTGACATACACCGACCCCCTGGGCCGCTACCTCGACCTGACCGGCCAGCGCGACGCCGAAGGCAACCTGCTCACCTCGAACCCGGAGACCGGCGGGCGCTACCACTCGGCCTGGCTCTCGATGATGTACCCGCGCCTGTTCATCGCCCGCCAACTGCTGCGCGAGGACGGGGTGATTTTTGTGAGCATCGACGACCACGAAGTGCACAACCTGCGAATGGTAATGAACGAGATTTTTGGGGAGGAGAATTTTGTTGCCACGATAATTTGGCAAAAGATATTTGCGCCCAAAAATACGGCCAGGCACTTTTCCGAAGACCACGATTATATCCTGGTCTATGCGCACAACGCCGAAATCTGGCGTCCGAATCTCTTGCCGCGTAACGAGGATACAGATGCTCGATACCAAAACCTGGACAATGACCCTCGTGGCCTGTGGTCTTCCGGTGATTTGACGGCACGGAATTATTACAGCGAAGGACAATACGAAGTCACAAGTCCAAGTGGCACCAAGTTCCTGTCACCCCGAGGCCGGTATTGGGTGGTTAACGAAGAACGATTTCTGGAACTGGATCGCGATAATCGAGTCTGGTGGGGCGAAAGCGGCGGCAATATGCCGCGCCGCAAACGATTTCTTTCCGAGGTCCAACAGGGTATCGTGCCACAAACACTGTGGAAATACGAGGACGTCGGTCACACGCAGGAAGCCAAGAAAGAGCTTTTGGCTTATGTGGCCTTTGGCGAGACCGAAAACGTCCTGAACACCGTCAAGCCGCCGCGTTTGTTGCAGCGCATGCTTCAAATCGGCACCAATGCCAGCGACAGCGACATCGTGCTGGACTTTTTCTCCGGCAGCGCATCGACGGCACACGCCGTGCTTGCACAAAACCACGAGGACAATGGCAACCGACGCTTCATCATGGTGCAGTTTCCGGAGCCACTGCCCAAGCCGGAAGCCAATCTCAAAACCATCGCCGACATTGGCACAGAACGCATCCGTCATTTTATTCGGCAGGCGCAGGGCGATCGGAACGGCCAAATGACAATGGACTTGCGGCCCGATGAGGATTTGGGCTTCCGGGTCTTTAAGCTCGCCCCCTCGCACATCCGCCCCTGGCGCGGCGTTGAGGATGCAACTCCCGAAGCCTACGCCGGGCAAATGGCCCTCTTTGACGATCCCCTCGTCGCCGGCTGGACGGTCGACGGCCTGGCCTACGAGATCGCCCTCAAAGAAGGCTACGGCCTCAATTCCATCATCAACCCCCACCCCGCGCCGGAAATACCGGCGATCCCTCCCCCGCTCGCGGGGGAGGGAAAAAGGGTGGGGGTTTTTCGCATCACCGACCCCGACAAAGCCCAATCCCTCACCCTCTGCCTGGCCGACGCGGTGCCGCCGGACATCATCGCCGCCCTCGGCCTGGCTCAAGACGATCTTTTCATTTGCCGCGACGCCGCCCTCACCGACGACCTGGCGGCAAATTTGGCCTTGCAGTGCCGGATCAAGACGATTTAGCGTGGAGTAACCGTGATTCGGAGGGAGGAACAGATGCCCCAACCAGAGGAACAGTCACCCAGGTCAGAGCTAAAATGGACACTGCCGCTCATCGCCATCATCGTTCTATCCGTTGCCGCCGTGCTGGCCATCTTGTTCACCATTGATGCCTGGGATCCCAATGCCAACAGCACCAAACTGCTCGTCGAAATTGCCAAAACCGTGCTGCAGTTGTGCATCGTCGGTGTCGTCGGCGGCGCGGTCAAGCTGGCCTTTGACGAATACACGCGCTGGCAGACGCGCACCGAGGCCGCCAGAGAAAAAGCGCGAGCGCAAGCAGACGCCCGGAAAGAGCAGGAGCGCCAGCGTATCGCAGCCGAGCAGGCCAGAGCGCAGCAGCAAGCCGAAGTGGAAAAAGAACGGCAACAAGAGCAGGCCGCTGCCATCAACGAGTTCCGCAAAGACATGCTCCGCCGGCTGATCAACGCCAACGCCCGGGTGCGGCGCGCGCCCATCCTGATCGAAGCGGCCAGATCGCCCGCCGTCTACGACCAGCAGATACACGCGCTGATCGACGTGTGGATCGAATTGTCGATCATCCGCCACGAAATCCAGACCGCCGGGTTCGTCTTTGTCCATTGGAACGAGATTCGCGAATATCTCGTCACAATGGAACGCTACTTGAATAATTTTATCTACGAATATCGTTCCGAATATGCCGCCATCGCCGACCAGGCGCGAACCGATCCGGGACAGGCGTGGGAACACATTCAAAATCTCGGCCAATATCAGGACTTTGTGAACGGCAGTTCAACCACCATGTATTTTCAGCAGTACGTCCGCAGTTATTTTACCGTCCGCGATATGATGCGCCAGGAAATCTGGGCTTCCGTCGGCATAGAAGCCCAACCGATACCGGACGAGGAATAGTCAGCCGCCTATGCAATTCCAATTCGACGCCAACCAGGACTATCAACTCGACGCCATTCAGGCCGTCGCCGACCTGTTCGTCGGGCAAGGGCGCATCGAGGCTGATTTGCGCTTCACCGCTGGTCAATCGATGTTCGCCGCCGTCGCCAACCGCCTCGACCTGACCGACGCCGACCTGCTCCTCAACCTGCACGCCGTCCAGCGCGCCAACGGCATTGCTCCCGACCCGGCCCTGGAAACCATCGCGGAGACGATTGCCACCGCCGCCGGGCCGGAGACGGTGCGCTTTGCCAATTTTTCCGTCGAGATGGAGACCGGCACCGGCAAGACCTACGTCTACATCCGCACCGCGCTCGACCTCTACCGCCGCTACGGCCTGCGCAAGTACATCATTGTCGTCCCTTCGGTGGCCATCCGCGAGGGCGTGCTCAAAACCTTCCAGGTCACCCAGGGGCACTTTCAAGACCTCTACGGCAACACGCCCTACCGCTACACTGTCTACGACTCGGCCAACCTCTCCCAGGTGCGCCAGTTCGCCCTCTCCGACGGCGTCGAGTTTATGATCATGACTCTGGCCTCGTTCAACAAGGCCGCCAACGTCATCCACCAGACCACCGACCGCCTGCAGGGCGAGACGCCCGT
>JAFGEY010000448.1 GCA_016931365.1 Anaerolineae bacterium | reverse complement strand
TTGAACTGTTGGGCAACATGATGAGCCGGCTGAATGACAACAGGCAAACCTCCGGTGTGATACACGCCGACGTCCACAAGGGCAACCTGCTCTATCAGGCCGGCGAAATCCGGCTCATCGACTTTGGGTTTTGCACGGTGGAAAATTTCATGTTCGACCTGGGAATTTGCCTCAGTCAGGCGATTTTGTATGGAATTCCATATCTTGAATAAACGTTTGATTACGTCAACATATCAAAGGACTGCCTCCGGGAAGGCAGATGGAGCAGCTATCCTGTTTGCCTGCTTTGTGTTGTCTGCTCTCATTCTGGCTTCCTGCGTGCCCACACGGCCGGTCGAACACTCGCTGCTCGACGAAACGCCCGTGCCATCCACCAATCCGCAAGTCACTGCCGACCCGCCTCGCTGGATTCCATCCCGGGACATCCTCTGGCAAATCCAGTTCGACGGCGACCTCGATCTTGGCATCCCGGCAGATTTGTATGACCTGGACTTGTTTGAAACCGATACGGCCGCCGTCGCCGCGCTGCATGCCCAAGGGCGCAGGGTGATCTGCTACCTGAATGCCGGCGCGTGGGAAGACTGGCGTCCGGACGCCGATCAATTTCCGTCTCAGGTCATCGGCAATGACTATGCAGGCTGGCCCGGCGAAAAGTGGCTGGACATTCGCCGCCTGGCCCTGCTCGCCCCCATTCTGCGCGCCCGTCTCGATCTGTGCGCCGCCAAAGGCTTTGACGGCGTGGACCCCGACAACGTGGATGGCTATACCAACGCGACCGGTTTTCCGCTCACCGCGGCCGATCAACTGGCCTTCAACCGCTGGCTGGCCGGAGAGGCTCACGCGCGCGGCCTGGCCATTGGCCTCAAAAACGACCCCGAGCAGGCACGCGATCTGGTCGCCGATTTTGACTGGGCGCTCACCGAAGACTGCTTTGTCGAGGATTGGTGCGCCGATCTGACACCCTTTCTGGAAGCGGGCAAACCCATCCTGGCCATTGAATATACCGACCGCACAGCGTCATTGGCCCCCTTTTGCACGGAGGCGCAGCGCCTGGGCATCAGCCCGATCCTCAAACACCGCGACCTGGATGCTTTTCGCGAGGTTTGCAGATGATTGTATGCCATTGCGCTTCCAATTCGGCCTTGAGCACCGCGCTCCAGACTCCGTCCTTTCGACAGTAGCACAGCCCCATCGACGCAGGAGGCCAGGATCGAACGGGCCAGCGAGGCAAATGCTTCCTCCAGCAGGCTGGCGGCCGCCGGGTAGGCGAACGCTCTCAGGTCGTTCGCTTGCCGCCGCTCGCGGGGCCGCCGGCTGTCGTGGACGGTCTGGGTCAAACCCGCGCGCTCGACTGCTGGCAGAGTCATAGATGACGTTGTCCGCCGTGGCATCGCCGTGGCTGAACCAGCCTGCGGTTCCATCGGGGAAACGCACCCACAGGCGATGCAACTAACAGTTGCCGCGCAGCGTGCGCTCGATGATCGCCGCTGCGGCCTGGTCGGGGTCGAGGTTGGCGAGGGCGTATTCCCGGAAAAAGGGGGCCAGGCTGCGGGGGATAAAAGGTTCAACCATCATTCTCCTCGTCGTCATCGCTTGGGGCAGTCTCTTGATCGTTTGTGGAAGCAAAAGGCCACAGGGACGCTAATTGAACGCCCTCAGGTGGTGGATGATCGGTAACCCATTCTCGAAACCACTTCTCATCCCACTGGATCATTCTGACCAAAAACTCACGGCTTTGGGTGAACAGACTGTACAGGCCCTGGTTTTCCTTGTGTGTCTCGTGGATCGCCTGATCCATGTCATCGTGGGTCAGTTCGCCAGCCGCCCAGCGCTGGAATTTCTCGTACAGCGGGTCGAGCACCTGACGCCAGCGGTGATCGTAATAATCGTCAATCAGGGCTTGCTCCCACTGCCATTCCGGCGTCTCCCGGCGTTTTTTGCGGCTCATTCAATTACCTCCAAACTGGTTACCATAGCAATCGACGGTCGCTTCTTGCAATCATTTGCGCAGCCGGTTCGCATCACTATCTCTTCCATCACGTTTACCTCGTTTCTGTCTCAATGAGGGTGGCCTCTTCAAAACTGAAGCACTGAGATAGTGAAACGCTGATTGTTGTTTTCAGTGGTTTCAGTGTTCCACAATTTCGATCTCTTCCGGCGTGAGGCCGTACAGGGCATAGACGTGTTGATCGATCTCCCGCTCCAGTGCCGACACGTCTGACTCATCGAAATCACTGAAACACTGAGACACTGAAACACTGAGACACTGAAACACTGAAACACTGAGACACTGAAACACTGAGGCACTGAAACACTGAGGCACTGAAACACTGAGACACTGAAACACTGAGGCACTGAAACACTGAGACACTGAGACACTGAGACACTGAGACACTGAGACACTGAGACACTGAGACACTGAAACACTGAGACACTGAAACACTGAGGCACTGAAACACTGAGACACTGAAACACTGAGACACTGAGAACGATGAGGACACTGAAGTAATTTAGCATATTCTTCAGCATTTCACTATTTCATCGCTTCATCTTTTCAGTGTTCCCGGTCAGTTTGCCAATCTCCTGATCTCTAATTTTGTGGCGCCAAAGTTCAGCAGCAGTCCCACCTTGTATCCAGAGGCTTTGAGATAGGATAACGCCTGCACAAAGGACACTGGCTCTAGCACCGACCTGGCCTTGATCTCGACCATCACTTCTTCAACCACAAAATCCACGCGCTTGCGCCCTACCTTTTCGCCTTTGTAATACACGTCGATCCACACTTCTCGACTGAATTCGAGTTGGTGCGCCGGCAGTTCACGCGCCAGCGCGCGTTGATAGATGACTTCCTCAAAGCCAGGTCCAAGATGTCGATGTACCTCGGTGGCTGCGGCAATGATCCGCGCCGTTACATCGGACATAGCGTACTCTGGATTTACGTATTGGCTCATCATTCAACTCCCTGGAAACACTGAAATCACAGAAATTGCTGAGGACACTGAGGGCATAGTTCAGTGCCTTCATCCCCTCAGTGTTCCACAATTTCGATCTCCTGTTCCAACACGGCCACTGCGGTGGCCGACACGTCGGCGGCGGGATTGGCACGCCTGAGAGTCAGGCTGCGCGGGATGGAAGGTTCAGTCATCGTCTTGCTCGCTGTCATCGCTTGGGATAGCGTCTTGATCGTTTGTGGAAGCAAAAGGCCACGGGGACGCTCGACGCCAAAAGTCTTGGTTTGGTAAAAAGCCAGCCATTCGGGCGGCCAGCGTTGTTCCAGCCACTTTTTCTGGCTGCTGACCGGGATGCGATACCAATGATCGTCACGCACGATCTCAAAATCAGCAATGTTATTCATGATTGCGACCAATACCTCGCCGCGACGTGTCATAAGGATGCCTTTCTGTAGGCCGGAAACAAATCTGCCGTCTCAACCTGCGCGATGCGAATCACCCATTCATACAACCGAACCTTCTTGACCGAGCTTTTCGCCTATCTTGGCCCGGATCGCCTCATACTGCCGGTCGCTGACCATCAAGAACAGGCACGCGCCGCCGCTGCGCTTTTCCCACACCTCGCCCAGGACGTTCTTTTCCTTCGAGTCGTCGTTGCTGCGATAGACCTCGCCCTTGTACTCGACTGCCAGAGTGCGGCCGTCCTTGAGCCGGCACACAAAGTCAGGGTAAAAGCGATCGGTCGCCGTTTGTAATGAAAAGCCTTTACTATGACCATCCGGGTTGCGCACCCAGCAAGCTACTTGGTCCAGCGTGTCGATATAGCGGGCGCACTCGAATTCTTCGCCGTCGGATTTCAGATCGCCGACTTGAGGATAGTAGTGCTTGGCCCAGCGATAGCTGCCCTGATAGGGCCGGTTGTAGGGATAGCGCCGCGGGTCAAAGGTGAAACACAGCGCGGGCGTCACCTCCAGCGGGGAATCGGGCAAGAGCATCATTTGCAGCGCTTCATTGCGCGCCGTCTGCCGGTGCGCATCTATCTTTATGCGCACCGCCGCCGCCAACCGGTACTTGTCGTGCACCAGTTGATCCAGGGGCAGGTTGCGTTTGTCGGTCAGGTCGTGGATCAATTTGTTGATGAACGCCGCCGATTCTTGTGCTGTGATGTCCGGGTGCGGGATGGCCCGATCCAGCCAATAGACCAATTCGGCGACCGTCCAGCCCTTGTCGGTGGCTAACAGGGCCATTTGCTGGTGCAGGGTGTGCAGAAATTCGACCTCGATCTGGTTTGTCGCGCCGGAAATCGAGATGCGCGCCTGCTGCCCGCGCTGCAAGGCTGACGGAAATTCGGCCTCGCTCAACGAGGTGTCGCGCTGGGTCAGGCGCAGTGGATGCTCCAAAAAGTGGGTCTGGTCGAGTTCTTCGAGCAAGCTGCCTTGACGGTAAGCCAGGCGCGGCAGGCTGAAGGGGATGCCCTTTTCGGCGGGCGTGCGGGGATCGAACTGCTGCGATTCTTGATAGGCTTGGTCAATGGCCTGCTTGTCCGGTTCGCTGCTCAGGTGCGCCTTGAGCGCGTCGCGCTCGGCCTCACTCATCCAGCCTTTGAACACAAGGGTGTCATGCTCGGCGTCGACGCCGAGCTTGGCCGCCAGCGCGGGAGCAAGGTACTCCCAATCCGGCTTTTCGGCGATGTGCAGGGGCACGGTCTCGGTCGGCGCGGCCGGGGCGGCAAACAAAGGGCCCAAATCGGCCTGCTCTAGCGGCGCTTGCGGGCGAATGAGGTCCCTGGCTTCGAGCGGGTTAAAGCCGTTTTGCACCAGCCCATCGACCAGGGCGTTGGCCGTGGCGGCAAAGCTGGCCGACGCGGCAAAGGCATACGCCTGGTTGAGGTCGTCCTGCCCTTTGCGCCGCGCCTGGGGCAGGCGCATGATCCGGCCCAGCATTTGCTCGACCGCCGTGCTCGAACTCATCTCGGCCACCGAGCAGAGCACGTAGGCAAAGGCGCAGTCCCAGCCTTCGCGCAGGGCCTGGATGGTGATCACGTAGCGGATCGGGCAGGCGGGACTAAAGATGTCCACCCCGTCCAGCCCGCGCTCCGCGCCGGTGGCGCGGGCGATCTGGTCGCCGGGGATTTTGAATTCCTCGACCAGCGTCTTTTCCAGCACATCGACGGTGATTGTGTCCCGATCCTTGTAGTTGGGTTGGGCTTGCAGCAGCATGATCGGGCGGATGTATTCGCCAGTTGATAGCTGCTCCTGCCGCGCCTGCCGCTCCAGGTGGTCGAGTTGGGCGATGGCGTTGCCGAGCAGCGCGCGCCAGTCGGGCAGCGTGTCCAGCAGGATGGGCATCTTGATCATGTCTTCGGCCTGGAGTTCGGCGGCGGAGACGGTATAGAGCACGTTGCTGGGGCAGCGCTCGGTGTCGGGCGTGGCGGTGAACTCGACGATGGCCGAAGGATCAAAGCGGGCCAGGGTGGCGAAAGAGAGGTCGGTGCGGGCGTTGTGCGCCTCGTCGACGATGATCAGCGGGCGGCGCAGCCGGATCGCGTTGGCGAGCGAATAGATGACTGAGCCGTCCGGGCGTCTGTCCAGGCGATCCAGGATGGAATCGGGATAGCCGTCAAAGTGGCTCATCAACGCGCCGTTGGTCTCGTAGACCTTGCGCCCGTCGGTGTCTTCGACGCGGAAGGCTTGCAGGGTGGAGACGATGAGGGTCGCGCCGCTGTCGAGCACGGCGCGCTGCACATAGAGCGCCTGGGCGATGTCGAGCACGGTCACGCGGCCCAGTTGGGCGTCGAGCGCCTGCCGGTAGGGGTGGCGGCGCTCGCGCAGCGCGGCCAGGGTTTGATCGCGGATCGCGTTCGAGGGCACCAGCCACAGCACCAGCGGGCAATCGCCGCGCGCGAGTTCCTGCCGCAAAATGGGGATGGCGTGACAGGCGACAAAAGTCTTGCCGCCGCCGGTGGGGATGCGCAGGCAGACGTAGGGCAGGCCGGGTAGTTCGGCGACCGGATGGTAGGGGATGCCTGTGCCGTAGACCTGGCGGGTCAGTTGGTAATAGGCCGTGTCCGCGTCGCCGAGCTGCACCGCCCGTTGGCAGTAGAGGTGGAGCGCGTCGAGTGTTTTTTGTTGGTATTCTTTGAGCGTGAGCATGTCCGTGATCCTGGGTAGGTTGGATTAAGACCCAACTAGATGTGGTAGTCATCATGCGCTCTGACGCACCACCAAGCATGAAAATGGCCTCTCGCAGGGGCGAGGCATCCCCAGACAGAACCGACTCGGCCAGCATGATCCTTCGGGACGAGCGCACTGGTCAACAAACTACCAACAAGGGATGCCTCGCCTTTACCAGGACGGCTTTCCCAAGCTGCCTTTCTTCCGGCAGGTTGGAAACCTGCCTTACATAATCTTGATCTCATAGGGCGTCTGACGGAAGGTGATGTTTTGCGCCTGCACATACGCCCGGCTGAGCAGGCAGCCGTTGCCATAGATGATTTTTGGCCCGTCGTGAGCGGGCAGCGCGGCGAGCAAGGAGCGCGTGAGCACGTTGCCGCTGTCGGGGCGAAGGTCGTCGAGGATGCCGTTGTAGAGCAGGTACACCGCCGCGCCGTTGTGGACGCCGATCAACGGGCCGGTCGCCTCGGCGGGCAGCGGCGATCCGCTCTCGGTGAAAAAGACGTGCCGGGCCAGGTCGGCGAATGTGACCGCGCCGTGGCGAATCTGGCCGGCGGCGTCAAAGAGCGTTGGCCCCAGCGTGCAGTAGCGCAAGCCGCCGCCCGTGCCTGCCATGTCGCCGTAGCCCCGGATGACGCGCTTGAGCCGCTCGGCGGTGATCGGTTGAGCGATGTTCGCTTCCATCTCGACCAGGATAAAGCGGCGCGGGGGCAGATCGGGTGTCGCTTGATTCATCTTGAGCACGGCGTGACCGGTGGTGCCGCTGCCGGCAAAGGAATCCAGCACCAGGTCGCCGGAGTTGGTGGCGAGTTGAAGGATGCGTTGAATCAGGCGAGTTGGTTTGGGAGTTTCAAATAAAGCCCCCTCGCCAAATATGTCTTTGACTTCTTTTGTTGCTTCTTGATTATGTCCGACCTCTTGATTCGTCCACCATGTCCAAGCCGTTGTGCCTTTTGTTTCCGCAAGAAACAGTTTCATTCTTGGGCGCGAGTTTCCATTTTTGCCAAACCAGATACGATTATCGGCAACAAGATTTGAGAATGTTTGTTCAGAAATCGCCCAGCATCGTCCTGTAGGTGGACGGTATTTTTTCCCGGAAGGCGTCACTATTTCATAAAACTGGCTTTCCGTAGCATGTCCTGTTTGACCAGTCATATCGCGTGAGGCCCAAACTCCACGTGGGTCATTATCAGGGTTCTTGTACTCTTTGGTTCTGCTGCTAGATAAAGGAATTCTGTTGATCTCTTTCTTTGCCTTTTCAATATTCTTCGAGTAAACCAAAATATAGTCATGGGCGGCTCCCAACGGTAATCGTGATTCGGGGGAAGTTCGTTTTTGCCAAACTACTGTAGCAAGAAAGTTATTTCGCCCAAATATTTCGTCCAAAATGGCTCGCCCACTATGGACTTCATTATCATCGATGCTCATCCAAAATGTGCCCTCTTCGCTCAACAGGTCTCGCAACAGGGCAACGCGCGGGTACATCATGCACAGCCACTTGTCGTGGCGGCTCAGGTCTTCGGCCTCGCCACCTACTACTTGGCCTAACCAATCTCGTATTTCTGGGCTGCTAACTTGTGTCAGTTCCAATGTAACTTCGGAATGGAATAGCGTTTGAATGCCCCAAGATATTCTCAAAGTTACGTTATGCTGTGTGAGAAGTAC
>JAFGEY010000447.1 GCA_016931365.1 Anaerolineae bacterium | reverse complement strand
GTGACCTGCGCGCTGCGATAGGTAAACTGCTCCCAGTGAGTGACAAAGTAGGCCCCCAGCGGGGCGAAAACAAGGATCGAAACGGCGGCGCAGAGGGCAAATCCCCACCAGCGACGGCGTAGCAGGGGTCGGTCAAAGAGCAGCAGCCACGCAAAGACCAGTACGATCAGCAGCGGAGTCATCCGCGCTGAAGAATAGGCGTACGGCCCCAGCCCTAAAAAGATGCCCGCGACGATGAACCAGCCCCGGTGGCCCTTCCGCAGGCCGCGCCACAGTGCGGCGAGAGTCAGGGTGAGCAGCAGCGGCACCAGCACCGGCTGGATGCCCGTGCGGCTCATCGTTAAATGCCATTGCAGCGTGGCCAGGGTGAATGTGCTGACGCCGGCCAAGACAGTTCTGGCTTGGGTTTCCCATTGAGCGAACAACTCGACGACCAGCCACCACAGGGCCGGGATGGTCAGAGTGCCCGCCAACGCCGAAACCAGCCGCCCGCCGATGTGGGTGACGCCAAAGAGCCGGAACAGCGCGGCGATCAGGTAAATGTGCATGGCATCCATACCCATGTTTTCGGTGAAATAGAGCGGCATGACGCCCTTGAGGATTTCGACCGCTTCAACCTGGTGAAAGGCTTCGTCAAAGTGCAGGCCGGGCGGAAACCGATCCAGGCTGGAAAAGCGGAGCGCCCCGGCGAACAGGGTGATCGCTAACAGGATCAATATATTCGGATTCTTGCGAATTTTACTCAACATATATGTTTATTCCAAGTCATTCCTGGAGCGTCCAGAATGATACTCTAAATGCGGCCAGTCGTCAAGGTTTGCCGTTTGGCCGCGTCACAGCCTCTTGTCAGTTTTGGGGTTGTAGGGTATACTGAACATACGTTGTGCTGGAAGCGATCAAATAGGTCCGCTTGGGGTACGGTGGTATGAGGTCCTGGCTTTCGACACTACAACTGAGTCGTTTGGAAAAAGTGCTTTTGATCACATCGGTGGCCGGCTGCACCCTGGTCTGGATTGTGTTTATCGGCCTGACGCTGAGCACCTACGGCCTCTCAGGTGTTGCCTATGCCGACGCGACGTTTCCGCCGACCGGCTCTGCGCCGACTGGCTCCTCGCCGACCGGCTCCTCGCCGACCGGCTCCTCGCCGGACGCGACCGCCTTGCCTGCATCGACGCCAGTGCCCGGCCATATACCCTCACCAACAACTTGGCCGGCGACCTTTACACCGACCTTCGTGCCGACTCTGACGCCAACCCCGACCCCGACGCCGAACGCGCTCGGTGTGTCGCCGCTGCCGCTCGGCCCGGACGTCAGGGTGATCGCCTTGCTCGGCATCGATGAAAAACAGGGCGCCAGCGTGTGGCGCACCGATTCGATCATTCTCGCTTTTATGCAGCCGGAACGGAAAAAGGTCGCCTTGATCTCGATCCCCCGCGACCTGTGGGTGTACGTCCCCGGCCACGGCTACGACCGCCTCAACACCGTCGATGCGCTGGGCGTGCGCAGCGGCCACACCGGCGGTGGGCGCGGCCTGCTCAACGATACGCTGCGTTACAACCTCGGCGTGCCGGTGCACCAGTACGTGCGCATCGACTTTGAAGGCTTTGTCGATATCGTCGATGCCCTCGGCGGCGTGGACGTGTATGTCGAGAAACCGATGTCGCCCGATGGCTTTGTGTGGATATCGCTTCCTGTCGGCTGGCAGCACCTGGACGGGCAGACCACGTTGAGTTATTGCCGCTCGCGGATGACCACCAGCGATTTTGACCGCTCGCACCGCCAGCAGCAGGTGGTCAAGGCGCTGTGGAAAAAAGCACTCACCGCGGAGACAATCGCCCGCGCGCCCAGGCTCTGGGAGGCCTTTGAAGGATCATTCGAGACCGACATCAGTATGGTCGAGGCGATTGCCCTGGCGACGGCATTCCAGGGCCTCGATCCGGAAAATGTGCAAAGCGTGAACCTGGGTTTCGACACCGCCCGCCCGTGGACTACGCCACAGGGCGCGCAGGTGCTTTTGCCCAATGTCCAGGCCATTCAGCAGATCGTCATCAAACTTTTGGAAGAATAGATCAAGGGAGAGTTATGGGGCGTCAAACGGCCAGTCCTGCTGCAGCGCAAGCTGCATTCAAGTTGCCTACCGTGCGTTCGATCGAAGAGACGGGGCTGTCAATCAGCTTTCTGTCCGAGTTGGTGCTCAAGGTGCTCTACTACCGTGGCGGCGGCATCTCCGGCTTTGACATCACGGAAACGGTCAAGCTGCCCTTTGTCGGCGTGCTCGAATCGGTGATGGAGTTTCTCAAGCGCGAAAAATTCTGCGAGGTAACCGGCACCGGCGGCTTTGGCGAGTCGAGCTACCAGTATGCGATCTCGGAAAAGGGCAGCGACAAAGCGCGCGAACTGCTGGAGCGCAATATGTACGTCGGTCCGGCGCCGGTGACGCTGGATCAGTACCGCCAGGCGATGAACGTTCAGGCGCTCAAGCAGGTGACCGTCCACAGCCGCGATTTGCAGCAGGCGTTGGCGCACCTGGTGATCAGCCAGCGCACTCTGGAACAGATCGGCCCGGCGGCCAACTCGGGGCGCTCGATCTTTTTGTTCGGCCCGCCCGGCAACGGCAAAACCTCGGTAGCTGAGGCAATCGGCTCGTTGGTGATGAAGGATGCCATGTACATTCCCTATGCCATCGAGACCGAAGGGCAAATCATCAAGATTTTTGACCCGGTCAATCACCGGCCGATTGCAGAGACCAACCCCGGCGGCAGCCGTTCGCTCGACCGCCGCTGGATCAAGATCGTCCGCCCGCTGATCGTCGTCGGCGGCGAGTTGACTTTGGAAACGCTCGACCTGATCTACAATGAAACCTCCAAAACCTACGAAGCGCCGTTCCAGGTCAAAGCCAACGGCGGCATGTTCCTGATCGACGACTTTGGGCGGCAGATGGTGCGCCCGCGCGATTTGCTCAACCGTTGGATCGTGCCGCTGGAAAAAAAGGTCGACTTTTTGACTCTGCAAACGGGCAGCAAGATCGAAGTGCCGTTTGACGTGCTGATCGTCTTTTCGACCAACCTGGAGCCGAAGGATTTGGTCGATGAGGCGTTTTTGCGGCGCATCCGGCACAAGATCAACATCGGCAACCCCAATTTTGACGAATACCGCGAGATTTTCAAACGCATGTGTCAGGTGCGCCAGGTGCCTTACGATGAGCAAGGGTTGGTCTATCTGCTCAAAGAGTACTATCACAAGCGGGGCGCCGAACTCCGTGCCTGCCATCCGCGCGATATTTTGGACGAAATCCTGGACATCGCGCACTATTTGGGCGTTCAACCGGCGATGAGCAAAGAATTGATCGACCGCGCCTGCGAATCCTACTTTGTCGAGTTGT
>JAFGEY010000446.1 GCA_016931365.1 Anaerolineae bacterium | reverse complement strand
TGGAAGGTGGGTTTTACAGCGGGAGCGACGGGGGCGACTCGATAACTTCCGATAAGATACAAGTTATCAGTCCAACCGTTCCATTCCCATAGTGGGTACACAGACAAACGCCTGCGACCATTGACAGTATACCAGATTTCTCGATCTGGTACAAATCCCCCGAATGAGTTTCATTTCATTCGGGGGATTTTTCATGTCTAAAGCGATCCATCAACAATCGAATACATCGGCAGCAACATCGACCGTTGGCGCCGACCAACGCCGCCGTGGCTTTTTCTGGGCCAGCAACGACCAGATTACCGATCTGGCCCCACTGCTTGGACTGGATGGCGTCGGCCTGTTGGCCAGCTATGACGTGTGGTGCGACCGCCGCGATGGCTCTGCCAGCAGCGGCTTTGCCTTTCCTTCCCGCGAGGACGAGGCCCATTTCTATGGACTCTCGCGCCAAACCCTCGTCGACATCACCGACATTGCCCAGGCGCTCGAACTGCTCATCGTCGAGGTGCGCGTCATCGCCTCCGACAATGGGACCAACGATCGCACGCCCAAGAACTTTTACCGGCTCATCGACCGGCAGCGCCCGCTGTGCGCCGATGACGTGATCGCCGTGCTGCGCCTGGCAGAGCACAAGCCTACCGTGTTCCGGCGCATCGCCCACATTTTCAAAACTGAGTTTGCCCCCATTGACCGTTCCAACATCTGGCACCACATTCTGCCCGTGGCGCGCGAACATCCCCTTTGGAAAACGCTGGCCGCCCGGGCGCAGAAACGCGCCGAGAGCTATTCTGCGCGCCGCCGCCAAACTCCGAGCGTTGTAACTGATAGTTACAACGCTCCTGAACCTCGATCACTGTCAGTTACAGCCGTAACTGACAGTGATCCAAAGCAATACCATACAACCACAACAACCACGACCGTGCGCGCGGCTGTTTGGGCGCACTTTGCCCGACAGACCGGCGCGACCTCGTATGCGCCAACTCCCAAAGACAATCTACTGCTCGACCAATTGTTGACCGATGGATTTGGCCTCGATCAAATCTGCGTCGGCATCGACCTGGCCTGCCAACGCTTTGTTGCTGCCCGACGCCCCGGACGCATTGGGCGTTTTGCCTATTGCATCCCCGTGATCCGTGAGACATCGTCCCGATCCGTTCCAGCCGATCCTGCGGTGGCTGCCGCGCCAGCCGAATCCACCGCGCCGGTCGATGTCGACCACCATAAGCCTGGTGAGCCCGCTTCAAGTGCAGAGGTACAGATACCTGACGCCGCGGATGCCACGCTGGAGAGGGTGTTCGAAGCCTTTAGCGCCGTCAACGGGCGGCCTACCAACGATGCAGAGCGACACGCTTTGAGCCGTCTGGCTCGCGATTTCAACCCCATTGCCCTGGCCGATCCCCATCCCGATTCCAGCTCGGGCGCGCAGTGGGTCGTTATGGCGATCCACACCCTGTTCCAGGAGGGTTCGGCGCGCGGCGGCTATCTGGCCCTCAAGCCGATCCGCTCCTTGCTCGAACGCTGGCAGCAGCAGGGATTTCTGTCCCAACGCCAGCCCGACCCGGCCGAGGTCAAACCACGCGCTCAATCGTTCACATCGCGCGCTGCCATCCGCCAACCCACCACCTGGTCGGACGCCGAACTGGCCGCCGCCCGCGCCGCCGCCGAGACGGTGATGCCCATCGACGCCGCCGCGTTACTCGGTGAGAATGCCTGAAAGGAAGGAAAATGAGCCCATCTACAGCTCGGCGTATCATTCCATTCATCTCGCCCCAAAAGCGCGTTGAGGCCGCACTGGTAACGGACAAACAATCTGAACCGCTGTCCCTGCCTCGTCTTGGCCCCGATGGCGAACCCTGGTGCGACACCTGCCGGTCGGTGCGCTCGCTCTATGCGCCGGACCCAGCCGGTCGCCCGGGGCGGGGCAAAATCGTGCCGTGTCCGGCCTGCGGCGTGGTGCTCAAGCGCCAGATCGAGCGGATGCAGCGCTATTCTTCGCTCAGTGGACAGGCCCGCGAGCAGCGCTTTGGCAATTTCAGCTGCCAGGGTCGCGCCAACGCAGCGACGCCGGCCTTCAATGCGGCCGTCCAGTTTGCCGGCGACCCGCGCGGCTGGCTGGTGCTCTATGGCGGCGTTGGCTGTGGCAAATCGCATCTGGCGGCGGCCATCGTCTATCACCTGATTCATACCCGGTGCATCCCGGCGCTGTTTCTGACCGCGCCCAGCCTGCTTGAGGCGATCAAGGCAACCTTTGGCGCCGAGGGCGACGGCCGCGCGCCGGACGATCATCAACTGATCCGGCTGGCCCAAGACGCGCCCGTCCTGGTTCTGGATGATCTGGGCGCCGAGTACCCCAGCGCCTGGTCGGAAAATGTCCTGTACCTGATCCTGGATCACCGCTACAGGAACGAAATGCCCACCGTGATCGTTTCCAACCTTCACCCCAAAGACCTGCCTGCCCGCCTGGCGTCCCGTATCCAGGACCGTGTCTTGAGCCGCGTCGTGTTCAACCCGGCCCCGGACTATCGTCCGGGTGTGTGATTTGAGGAGGAGTGTCGTGTCTACATCAACCTGTGGTCCGCAGCCCGGAAAACGAACTGCCCGGCGAGGCATCTCGACCGTCGTTCTGATCCTGTTCACCCTGGCCGCCTGCGCGTGGGGCGCACTGTCGCTGTGGAGTCAGGCGCAGCAGCAATTCAGCCCTTCGCCGGTCGACCTGGCCCGGCAAGCCAACCGCCTGCGCTGGCTCGAACTCTGGGGCAAGCTCTGGCCGCTCTTGAGTGTGGTTCTGGCGGGATTGCTGGTGCTCTTTCTGATCGCCCTGGCCTGGACACTGCTGCGCTGGCTCGCCGAGAGGGCCACCGCTCAGTATGCCGATGGGCGCGGCCTGTTCCCGATCAAAGCTCTGCGCGCCTGGCAGTGGATTCGCATCGCCCGCTGGCTGTGGCTGCCCGCCCAGGCCGTCGTCTACCACGACCCCAACCGCGCCGCCAGCCCGACGACCATCTACACGCCCACCCTCGATGGCAGCGCGGTGGCCGTGCGCCAGGTCGGCGCGGAAGGGATTTCGCCGGAGCAACTGCGCGTCACTCAGGGCGCCCAACTGGCCCAGATCGCCGCCGCCGTCGCCTCCGGCCCGGGCTCCACCCCGGCGATGCGACAACAGGTCGGCCAACGGCTCAAACTCGCAGAGTTTGTGCCGGCAGTCAACATCTATAATGACCTGGACCGTCCGTCCTTGATCGCGCCGCAGCTGCCGCCCACCCAGATCATCGAGGGCAGCCACATCGAGCGCCTGCTGCGCGAGCAGGGCCGCCTGCCCGACGATGGGCTTTTTCCAGAGGAAGGAGACGCCGATGCAGCGCCCACCCGCTGAAGCGATTCGCCAAACTCAGTTGATCGGCCAGCGATTGATGGAGCGGCTGGCCGAGATGGGCTTTTGTCGCCCGCTGCCCGACGGCACGGTCGATCACATCAAGTTCAGCCGCGTCTTTGTGGCCGACGATGCCTCGCGCGCGGCCTACGAGGTCGATGTCCAGCGCGTCCCGCGCGGCGTCCGCCTCGACAAGGTGATCGCCAACGCGACCATGCACGATCTGACCATCGCGCTGGGCCGGCACACCGACCGGCTCAACACCATCGGCGCCACCCTGGCCGTCGAACTCGATGCCGGTCTACGCCGTCCGCTGCCGACGCGAGTGCTGCTCGACCTCGCGGCGCTGCCCAACGACAAATATCTGATCCCAATCGGGGTGGGGCGCGGGCCGGTCGCCCGCTCGCTGCTGGAGACCAGTCACATCCTGGTCGGCGGCGAATCCCGCTCCGGCAAGAGCACCTGGCTGAACGCCGCACTGGTTTCGCTGTTGGCCCGGCACACGCCGTCCGACCTGCGTCTGGCGCTGATCGATCCCAAAGGCGTCGAGTTCACCCTCTACCGCGACCTGCCGCACCTCTACCGGCCGATCGCCGTCGAACCGGCCGAAGCGATCGAGACCGTCGAAGCGCTGGCCGCCGAGATGCACCGCCGCCAGCGGATGTTCCAGGCCGCCCTGGCCAGGAACCTCTTCGCCTACAATGCCCGCGCCGCCGCGCTGGGGGTGGAGGGGCTGCCGCTGCTGGCCGTCGTCATTGACGAGGTGACCGATCTGGCCCTGCTGGCCGGCAAGGCCTTCACCGACCCGCTGACCCGGTTGGCCTCGAAAGCGGCCTCCTTCGGCATCGTGCTGGTGCTGTCAACCCAGAATCCCAAGGCCGAGGTGCTCAACACGCTGATCAAGGGCAATCTGAGCGTGCGCATTGCCTTTCGGGTAGCTGCACCGGAGCACTCGCGGGTTATCCTGGGTGTGTCCGGCGCGGAACGCCTGCCGCGCACGATGCGCGGGCGGATGATGGCCCGTCTCGACGCCGATCTGGTGGAACTGCAGGGCTACTTGGTTCGCGACGAGTGGGTAGCGACTCTGACCAACCATCTGCGCGGGTATCGCCTCGATCCGCAGATGGGTGTGCCCACCGATCCGCCTCGTCCGGCGTTGACTGACCTGGAACGGCGGTTGGTGCGCTATGCGGTCGAGGAACTGGATGGGGCGTTTGTCAGCAACAAGATCGCCGACACATTCAAAACCGAAATCTCGGCGCGCGGCATCAAGAACCTGGCCGCCGAGTGGGAGCAAAAGGGCTGGTTGAGCGCGCCCAGGTATCAAGGTGACGCGCGATACGTCACTGGCGAACTCGCCGCACTGACTGGATCGCTGGATCGCTGGTCCGAAAGCTCCGCTGCGCTTCAAATGGCGCAGACGACATCCCAGCGATCCAGGTGATCCAGCGATCCGGCCCAGCGGTTTCAGGTCTGGAGAATGTGCCAAGTCTGCCTGTCCGGAGCATGTGCGGTGGAGTTCATTGCCGCTGTTCAGGCTTCAAATCGGCGCAGGGCTGGATGT
Source organism: Anaerolineae bacterium (assembly GCA_016931365.1). The sequence goes on along the minus strand of JAFGEY010000446.1, from coordinate 28,445 downwards.
AGCCCTGGCCTGGTGAATCATATTTCAACGAAAGGATTGTTCAATGACTGCTTCTACTTTTCTTCCCTGGCGGGCCGGTGTCCGCCTCCGTCGCGGCGTCGACGATGACCTCATCGCTTACCTGGGCGATCTGCACGGCCGCCGCGCGCTGCTGTTCCGCGAGGCTGCACGGCGGGCAGTGCGCGCCGGCGTCCTCTTTCGACTCGAGTTTTGGGTCGAGCGCCCCGGCGACATCGGCCGCCACGATGCCCGCGTCTCGGTGCGCTTTGTCCCGGGCGAGGACGATGACGTGGTCGCGTACCTGGCCACGCTGCCCAACCGCCGCCGATCCAGCTATCTGCGTCAGGTGCTGCGTTGGACGATCGAATCCGGCCAGATCGACGAAGCGCTGAACGCGCTGCAAACGACCTGGGATGCGCCGTTTGATCGCGCTGCGCTGCCCGATCTCGAACAGGGGGCGCGTCGATGACCCCAACCGTTTCCATCGCGCCGTCCCCGGTGCGGCGATGGCGCGCCCCGCGCGCGCCCATCATCGGGGTGGTGAGCCGAACCCCGTACCGGTCAGTCCAACCTGCCCTGGCGCGGCCCAACGTTCGTTCCGTTTCTCAAACTCAATCAAGGAGAGTCAAATGACCGAGTCTGCTTTGCACCTCAAGTCCGACATCATTGGACAGGACAACGGCGCCGGCGCGCTCAAGGTATATGGCCGCCATGGGGGCATCGAGCTGCCCGCGCTCGTTGCCGCCGACACGCAGCGCCAGCCCTACACCGGCATCGCCGGCCTGCGCCAGGTCAGGCCGCCCATGCGCGTGGTCACCGATCAGCGTCGCTTTTACATCGGTCCGGGCGCGCACGATTGGGGCCGGCCCATCGAAAACCTCGATGATGCCCGTTTTGGCCACTCGCCCGAAAACGGCGCCCTCTGGCGCGGCGCGCTCAGCGTCTACATTCAGCGTTTTGGCCCCTTTGGCGGCTCGCTGGAAACCCTGGTCGGCTTGCCTCAGTCGGCTTTTTCCTCTGACACCAGCCGCGAAGTTATCGCCAGCGTCCGCGCCGCGATGAGCGGCGTCCATCGCTGGCAGGTCGAAAACGGCGCAGCAACCGCCGAGCACCGGGCCGAGATCGCCCGCGTCACCGTCACCAGCCAGGCCGCCGGCGCCCTGTTCGACTATCTGCTCGACCTGGAGGGCGAGTTTGTTCCCGAACGCAAACCGGCTTTCAAGCAGGAGGTCGGTGTGGTCAGCCTGGGCATGAACACGCTGGAAATGCTGGTCTTGCGCGACGGGGCGCCGGTGGAGCGGTTCAAGACCTCCGAGACGGCCGGGGTGCGCCGCCTGCTGGAGCTGGTCGATCCGGACGGCCTCTACTCGCGCGGCGAACTCGACGCCCAACTGCGCAGCGGCGCGCTGGCCTACCAGGAGGCGCTGCCGGTCTGGGCCGCCGAGGTGGTCGGGCACATCGAGCGGCTGTGGGGACGCGCCTTTCGCCGTTTTGCGGCGACCATCCTGGTCGGCGGCGGCGCGCTGCTGCTGCGCGACCTGCTCCTGCCGCGCTTCAACGGCAAGGCCTTTGTGCCCGACGACCCGGTCATGTCGGTGGCGCGCGGCCTGTACAAACTGGGCCTGATGCGCGTCCGGCGCGCCCGCCCGTGAGCGCGCCCGCTTCCCGGCGCGGCCGGCCGCGCTGCGCGGTGGTCGTCGTGCCGATCAAGCTGCGCCTGCACCCCGGCGAGGACGACGACCTGATTGCCTTTTTCGAGGCCGTCCCGCCCCGGCGGCGCGCGCAGGCAGTGCTGGTCGCCCTTCGCTCCGGCGGCCTGACCTGCGCGATGTCCGGCGAGGATGTCGACGAAGCGGCGCTGGCCGGGGCGCTGGAAAATCTGCTGTTCTGAGGACGAATAAACGGCGTCCATTTATTCGTCTCCATTTTTCAGATACCGTTTATTCGCCGCGCGCTCATCCCACGGTGAGCGCCCAACAACAGAAGAGGAATCCACCATGCCCATCTGGGGCTATTCTCAAGAACAAATCGATCTGGCCCGCCAGGCCGCCTACGAAGGGGGCCGGCAAGCCGCGCTGAACGAAATCTATCTCACCCTCGACCGCTTGCTCGGCCAGCGCACCGACTATGACATGCTGTATCGCCTTTTTCAGCTGTGGGGTGGCCAACGCAGCGGTTCTGCCGCCGCCCTGGCCAACGGCTTTGCCCGCCTGGTCGCCGACCTGGATGTCGCCCGCGCCGCTTTCGCCGCCATCCAGGCCGAGTACAACCGGCTGGTCGACGCGCAGGCCGATCCGGCCGCCCTGGAGCGCCTGCGCCAGGAGCTGAAGACCTGCCAGCGCGAGCGCGACGAAGCGCAGCGTCTGCTGACTCTGCGCGGTAGCCAGTGGGAGGCCGAGCGCCGCGCACTGGAGCAGATCGTGCGGACGCACAAAGAAGAGATGGCGGAATACGAACTGGCCATCGTGCTCGATGGCAGCGCCCGTCGTTGAGCGGTGAGAAAATAGAAATCCGAACTAGAGCCATCTATCCCGTTCTTTTTTTCTCTCACCCGCTTTTTCTCAGCCCTGCCCGGTGCAGGGCGCATCATTTCAAAGGAGAGGTATCAGATGAAGATTGACTCGTCCAAGCTCGACCAGGCCAGGAAGGCCCTGGACCTGGCCAACCCATCCGCCCACGCCACCCGCCTGCTGAATATTGCAGCCGTCCGTGGCATCCTGGACACTGCTCACGCCGACCGGCTGGGGCTGTCTGCCAACGCCCGCGATGCGCAGCTCCAGCGGCTGGTGGAGCATCGCCTGCTGTCCCTGCTCGAACAGCCCAACAAGCTGCGCCTGGGGCGCGGCGCGCCGCGCAGCGTTTACGCCCTCACCCAGGGCGGCGCCCACCTATGTCACGACCTGGGCCTGGCCGCCGCTCACGTCTACGGCCAGACCGAACCGCCCGACCAACGCCACGACCTGTACCTGGTCGACCTGGCGCTGGCCGCTCAGGAGGCTAGCCTGTCCGTCGAACTGGAAACGCCCATCGCCTATGACGGCGGCCGCCTGCGCCCCGACGCGCTCGTCTTGCCCGACGGTGGCCCGGCCATCCCGTTCGAGATCGAAGGTCTCACCGACTGGCGTCAGCGCGCCCGTCTGGTCGACAAGGTCCTGAACTGGCTGGCCCTGGCCAACAGCGCGCCGGTTGGCCCGCGCCCCGCCCCGGACGCCAACGTCCGCGTGCTGTGGATCGCCGACCGGCCTGACGCCATCGCTGCGGCCGACCGCGTCTGGGCCGAAGCGATCGCCGCCGTCCGCGCCGAGTACGGCCGCCCGCTGCCGGTGCAGTTTTGGGGCCAGCCCATCGGCGACTTTCTATCTCGGCCGGACTGGAGCAGCCTGGACGGCTTTCACCGCCTCGACAACCCCGCCCTGGCTCCCGACTTTGGGCTGCTCGCCGCCCAACCGGCTGCGCCGGACGCGCCTGAAGACCCCATCGCTGCGCTGATCCCGGCCGAAGCCCTGGCCGACCCGGCGATCGACGCGCGGACCCGCCTGCGGCTGCGCGCGCACGCGCGCGTCTTTGACCGCTACCTGCGCCGTGCGCCGCGCCGCTTTTCGCCCACCTTTTTCGATGTCGCGCGCGACCTCTATGCCAGCGCCTATCCCGAGCAGAACGACGCCGACCTGCTGGCTGTTCCCTGGACTGCGCTGCTGACCCTGCGCGCCTGGATCCACGGCAATCCGGAGCTGGCTCAGGCCGTCAAGGCGGCCTACCGCGAATACCACCGCGCCCGTTTTTCGGGCATCCAGATGAGCCAGCAAAAGGCTACCGACCTGGTCTATGCCTTTCTTCGCTATCACGGCCTGCGCCTGGACAGCCCACTGCTGTGCGTCTGGGTTGCCCGCCCCGGCGAGGTCAGCCAACGTTCCGGCTTTACCGTGCAGTGCACCGCCCGGGTCGACATCGAGAGGCCGCTCGCCTCTCAACACCCGGCCCTGCTGCCGCCCGACGGGCCGGGCGACCCGCTCACCGGAGACCCGGTCTCCAGCGGCGCGCCGCCCAGCGGCGCGTTGTTCAGCACGGCAGTCAGTCCGGCGCAGCTCGACCCCGATCTGATCCATCTGACCGCCCGCGCCCTGCAATGGGTGCTGCAACAACTACTCGACCAGGCTGGCATCCTGGACATCGCGCCCACGCCGAAACCCGGTTCGGCCCAATCCTGACCGTGGAAAGGAGTCCTCGTTATGTCTGACCCCTCTGCCTGGTTCATTGCGCTGCTGCGCGCTGACCAGGTCTGCGCGCCGGGCGACTCAAACTCGCAGAGTTTGTGGCGCAACGGCGTTGCCGTCTACTATGACCCTGGCGCCGTCTCAAGTTGCTCCGGCGAGACGCTCAGTTATTGCTTTCTTGAAATCGCGCGCAGCGTCTTTGGGGGCACATCTGTCGGCGTCTACAGCAGTTGGCACGCCAACCTCCCCGACCCGCTGGCCGCCCAGGCGATCAGGCAACTCGACCGCGAGCGCAGCCGGCGTGAGGCCAACCAACCGGACGGCTGGCGCGAGCGCGTCCGGCCGCACATGTGGGAAGCCGCCGAACGGCTGTATCGATTGGTATACGTTTTGCCCGACGATACGTTCCTGTCCAGCCTGCGCCAGCATTTGGAGGCGTACGGTTCGTTGTCTGAAAAGCAAAGGGAGGCCGTCGAACGCAACTTTCGGGAGCGCGACGGCGCTGATGGGCTGCGCCGGCTGCAGCACACACTCTGGCGGCTGCGCCGGCTGGCTGAAATTGAGTTGAGCCCTCAGGATGCAGAGACGGTAGCCCGTTTCCAACGTGAAGCGCAAAGCAGGCGCGGCCTGGATGAGAAAAAGAAGCCCGTCATTGGGGCCATCGAGGCCCAATACGGCAACCAGCGGCTGGAAGCGACCCGGCTTCGCGCCGCCTGGATCGTCGAGTGGCTGCAAGAAACACCGATCAAAGTGTAATTGGTTTTAACCATCCATTTATTCTTTTAACTGAAAAGGAGCATTTTCGATGAAATCCACCCCTGATTCACCCGTTCTGACCCCGGCGCAGCAAGTGTTGGCCGATTGGCTCGGCGAACTGGACGGCGCGTTCGAACAGCGCGCGCTCGCCCGGTTGAGCGAGATCGAGATCGTCACGCCCTCTGGAGCGCCCTTGACGCCCGATCGGACGCATGTGCCTGTCCTGGATGTGTTCAGCCAGGCCCGGCAGCGCGTTCTGGCCGGCGACGATCCGGTCGAGGTCGCGCGCAGTCTGACGGCGGCTCTGGCCGGCCTCCTGGCTGCCTGTTTTGAGATGCAGCGCGCGCGTGAGCGCGCCGAGTCTCGGGCGGCCGGCCTGGCCTGTGCGCGCGTCGACGCCCGCCGCGACCTGGACAGCCTGCAAAGCCGCGTTCAGGCGCACGTCATCGCCGCCGGCCAGCTCACCGCCGCCCTTGGCGAGATGATGCAAGACCTCACGCTGGCTCGGGCGCGCCAGGACGAACCGCCGCAAGACTGTTAACCGCGGCCAGGAAACCCGGGAACGAAAAGGCCGCCGGTGGCATATGCCACCGGCGGCCTGTCATTTGTATAGGTACGATATTCGATGCGTCGAATTGACCAGGTCTTCACCCACCTTGTTCAGTTCCGGTTCATTCGGGATAGGTGACTGATTCCAGGCGCGTAGGCGAGCGTACCACATCCCACACGGCATCGGGATGGCGGGCGACAACCTGGAGCAAAACGCGCGCCGGCCCTTCGGGGACACGCCGACCTTGCTCCCAATTCTGCAATGTCTTGACACTGATGCCCATCAACAATGCAAACTGGTCTTGTGAAAGCTGGTATCGCTCGCGGATGCCCTTGACATCCAGCCCATCGATGAGAAACTGGCGCGACGGCGCGGTCTCACCGCGCAAAATAGCGCCTCCCTCGCGCACGCTGGCCACCAGTTCTGCAAACAATTCTTCGTTCATGGGTACTCTTCCTCGACGATCTTTCTCAAAATCTGCACCTGAGTGGGCGACAAGTCTTGCTGTTCGCCCTTGGTATAGATAAACAGCATCAGCAGTTGATCCTGCGCGCTTGCCCAATAGTAGATGACACGCACACCGCCACGCTTGCCGCGCCCCTGCCCGGCCCAACGCATCTTGCGGATGCCACCGCTGCCCACGATGATCGCGCCCTGGTCGGGGCGTTCGACCAGCGCGACCTGCAGCTGCTGGTACTCGCCGTCGGATAGCAGCCTTTGAACCTGGCGTGTAAAGACAGAGGTTTCGATGATGATCATCCGTTGGCAACTCCCAATTGTACACGCATTATACGCCATTGGCGTATTTTTGTCAACTGCTGGTGCTTGGCCTGCTCGATGAGATCGGGGCATGGCAGCGCGGCCGTTCAAGCTCCCCGGCATCTCAACGACATAGGTATGCTTGGGGTTGAAGCGGCGATGAGGTCAACACGCCTCGTTATTCCATAACGCCATACTCGACATCACCGTTTTGTGCGCCGGACCGCGCCGTGCGAGGGTATGCGGCGATCCTCCGAAATTCTTCACGATCCGGCGCAGGCGTCGTCGCCGCCATCGAGATCGCCCTGCTCGCAGCGGGCGATGCAGCGCGTGCCGCCGCACTGAGCGGCGACTGCGCAGCCGGCGCAGCGGCCGCCCGGCAGCCGGGCCGGATCGCGCAGGCGTTCCCAGCCCTGGCCGCGCGCCCACAACACGGCAAAGGGCATCTCGCGCGCGTTTCCGGCGACCAGGTCGCCCAGGAACGAGCAGGGCGTCACCTGCCCGTCAGGCCAAACGGTGCAGATGCGCCGCCCAGGGGCGCAGCCATAGACTCCCCTTTGCCGCAGCCTGGACGGCGGAACGTCGCCCATCAGGCCGACCAGCGCACTGTCGATGTGCAGCCTGAGCGCGCCCTGCCAGGCGGTCAGGACACGGCGCAGACAGATCAGATCGGCGCGGCGCAGGCGGTTGGCCGCGTACCAGGCCGCATCGCCGCCGGGCAGCGACGGCGGCTTGGGGCGCAGCAAGGTGGCTTGCCCAACGCCCAGCGACAACAGGCGGGCAAAAATCTCCGCCAGCGCGTCGATCAGCGCGGGTGTGACCAGCAGGTTGACGCCCACCCGCAGCGATGAGTCGAATAACAGCCGCGACGCGCGCCCGCATCGGCGCGTAGCTGGGTGACGTGGCCAGCAGCCGGAGACGGGAAAGAATGAACCTGGTTATGTCAAGACTTGCCTTGCACCCAGACCGCCCTTTGTGGGCATAATCGGTAACTACCTTGTACCCAAGTTATTGCCTTGTTCATTAATACATCCAATGATATAATGTGTGTAGTCAATCCATCCCCAGACATTTTTGTGCATAGGAACTTTTTATGAGTGGAGAACGCGTTCTTGTTGTCGACGATGAAGCCTCGATCGTCCAAATCTGTTCACGGACGTTGTCTCGAGCTGGCTATTCCGTTCGAGAGTGTATTAGCGCAGAAAATGCGCAAAGCATCATTGAACATGAAACGTTCGACCTGATTCTTGTTGATCTGGCTATGCCAAAAGTAGATGGACTCACACTAATCCGGCAAGCCAAAGTCCACAATCCCTCGACCGCCACAATCATAATGACTGCATACGGCACTATACAAAACGCGATTGACGCGCTTGAGGTTGGTGCCCGGCGTTTTTTGCTCAAACCTGTTGAGCCGAAAGAGATTTTGGCACAGGTGGACCAGGCGCTGGCTGAATATCGACAGGATCAAGAAAATCTGCGCTCTCGCATCTTGGTGCCCATTCTCCAGATCAGCCAAACTTTGATGACCGAGGGTGATCTTGCGGCGATGGCTAATCGGTTGATTGAGACCGTGGCTGATCAGTTTCAATGCGATCGGGCATTGCTGTTCGTGTTCAATGATGCACAAGACGAGTTACACGCGATTAGTGGCATTGGGTTCTCGCTCAAGCAAGTAGAACAAGCGCGTGTTCCTAGTGATCATGAACATATCAAGACAATTCTCTGTTCACCCAATCCTCAACCCATCTCTGTATCTGATGATCGGTTTTCAATATGTGTACCAGGAGACACCCAATCAACTGTTTCCGCTCAACTCTGTGTACCGCTTTGGTTTGGTGGAAGCACGGTAGGCGCTATGCTTTTAAGCCGTTTGTCTCCTCGTCCGCCCTTTGCACCCGGTGATGTGAACATATTGTCTATCGTGGGCGGACAAATCGCAACAGCATTGGAAAATGCCCGCCTATATCACGAGATCACCACCGCACGCGATCATTTTCGCGCAACACTGGATAGCTTGCATGACCAAGTTGTCGTTTTGGACAAACAATACACCATCGTCGATGCCAACCAGGCGTTTTTAGAGCGCACTATGCAAACGCGGGCATCCATTCTCGGTCGACCGTGCTATGAGATCACACATCAACTCGATACGCGATGTCAAGATCCAGCGAGTCCCTGTTTAGTGGCTAAAGTCTGGCGCTCCGAGCATTCTGCTCGCGGACTCTATACCCATCGCCGCCCGACCGGTGAGATAATGTACTTGGACGTTATTGCTTCTCCCTTGTTTGATTCGGCTGGGCAAGTTTATCAGGTTGTCGAGGCTTATCGTGACGTGACTGCTGAGCACCAACTCCAAGAACGGCTAGAAGCAATCCAGTTGCTTGGACGTGAACTCGTGCTTCGCCGCGACAAAGCCGAAATCGTCCAAGCAGTTATCCACGCCGCCGAGCACTTGTTGGCTTTTCAAATCTGCGATCTGTGGTTGATCAACGAAATGGGCGACCAACTCATCCGTCAAGGCGCCACCGCCGCAGCCCAGCAATCTCAATTGACGACGATCCCGGTGAATAGCGCCAATGGGATCGCCGCCGCCGTGGCTCGCGAAGGTCAGCCGATCTATATTCCTGATGTCAGCCAAGAAAAGCGGTACATCGACACGGGCATTGGAAACCGCTCCGAACTGTGTGTTCCATTGATGGTTCAGGAATGCACGATCGGTGTTCTCAACGCAGAAAGCACCATACTCGACGCATTTGACGCCAATGACCAACAGTTGTTTGCCACATTGGCCGATCAGGCCGCTTTGGCACTGGAAAACGCCGATCTTTATGAACGGCAAGAACGAGCCCAAGCACATCTAGTTCAATCAGAGAAACTGGCCGCGTTAGGTCGATTGGCTGCTTCATTGGCACACGAGATTAACAATCCACTCCAGGCTTTGAGCAGTGGACTGCGCCTGTTGAACCGAGCCGCACTGGAAGAAGAAAAGCGGCAGCAGTATCTCAATGTCGCCGATCGTGAAGTTGATCGGCTGATCGGCATTGTCGAACGGATGCTGGGCTTTTACCGCCCCTCAGCCGACCTGGCCGTCTCTGTCGATCTGCATGTTCTGCTCGATGAGATTTTGACTCTGGCAGCAAAAAAGATCGAACATAGCCAGGTCAACGTCAAACGCCGGTGGGCACATGATCTGCCTTTCATTCAAGCTGTCGCTAACCGGCTCAAACAAGTGTTTCTGAATCTCATCTTGAATGCGCTCGCAGCAATGCCCGATGGTGGCACATTGACGATCTCGACGTTCGTTCAGTCCGAAACGACGGTCGGCATCAGCTTTGCCGATACCGGTTGTGGCATCGAACCGCAGCACATCGCCCGGATTTTTGAGCCTTTCTACACGACCAGAGCCGAAGGAACCGGCTTGGGGTTGTCGATCAGTTATAGTATCGTCGAACAGCACGGTGGACAGATCGCCGTCGAAAGTCAACTCGGCCAGGGGGCGACATTTATAGTTACTCTACCTATTCGGTGGGGGGATGAAATCCAATGATGGAGCGCAAACCTGGAACGGGACCGGTTCAGTTAAGCTCAAAGGCGCGAATTCTGCTGGTCGACGATGAACCCTCCCTCCGCTTGTTCCTGGCCGACGAATTGCGTTTGTATGGTTATCAGGTTACAGCATTATCCAGCGGCGAAAAAGCCCTGACCTGGCTTGGTCAAAACCAGGCTGATGTACTCATCCTGGATCTGCAAATGACCGGAATGAATGGCCTGCAGGTGATGGCCGAACTTGAGAATCAGCCTCTTCCTCCGGCGATCATTATGCTCACCGCACATGGTTCGCTCGATGCAGCGGTGGCGGCGATGCGCCGAGGTGGGTGCGACTTTCTCAGCAAACCATGTCAGCCCGACGAACTGCTGGCAGCTATCGAACGCGGGTTGGCTCAGCGGCGCAAAGAACAACAGCGCGAAACGATGCTGCAGTTGATCGAGCAGACGGCGCACCACTTGCAGGCGCTCTCGGTCCAGGAGCCTGCTACCCAAATGGTGACTCCGGCTTCAACGTTGTTTGAAGGCCGGGGACTGTTGGTCGATCTCGAACACCAAACTGTGACCAAAAGAGGCCATCCGATCTCGCTTTCTCCGTCCGAGTTCCGTCTCTTGGTCTGCTTGATTGCACGCTCGGATCGGCCAGTGACGTTTCACGAGATGGTTTTGCACGTCCACGGCGTTGATGAGGCAGAAACCGTGGCCCGTGAGTCGATGCGGACGGTGCTGTGGCGTTTGCGCAAAAAACTAGGGCAGGCTGATGATAGAAAGCCCTATATCGTTAACGTTCACGGACGAGGCTATATGTTCATAAAGAACTAGATCAACTTTGGACTTTTCCCCCCATCGACCGGCTGGCTCTGTATAGAGCCAGCCGGTTTGTTTTGTCCCGAGATTGGGACAAAACAGTGATGATCTTGGGCATGTGCATGCCCTGGTTTGTGGTATCCTAACATTGGATCGCCGAAATGGCCCCAGACCAATGAGAGGAAAGCCATGGTCAAGCGAATTCTGATCGTTGATGATGAAAAAAGCGTCGCATTTTTTACGCGCGAAAACCTGGTGGAACTCGGCCCTGAATACGATGTTCACGCGGCGCTTTCCGGTGCTGAGGCGCTAAACAAGATGTCCAGTCAGCCGTTTGACCTGGTGATCAGCGACTTTAGGATGCCCCAAATGAACGGGCTTGAACTGCTCTACCGAGTCCAACGGCGCTGGCCTCAAACGCGGCTGATTCTGATGACCGCCTATGGCAACGAACAGATCAAAGGCGCAGCAGAACGGTTGCGCGCGTATCGGTACATTACCAAACCCTTTCGAATGGAAGTGCTTTTTGATGCTATCCAGACGGCTTTTACCGATCCTACATTTTTGCCGAGTGGCATGATCATCTTTTCGGAAGAAACCTTTGAGGCAATCACGGAGCAGCTCGACCGGCTACTCGCTGCAACAGGCGCGCAGACTGTCCTTCTCTGCGGTTCAACCGGGCAAAACCTGGCTCGATTGGGTGACATTCCAGAACTGAATCTGGCCAATTTGACTGCGCTGGTCGCCGGTGGATTGAGCACGACACTGGAAATGCGCCGGATTCTGGGAGAACAACAGGCTCTTAACCTGAGCTACCATGAAGGTAATCGTTTTCACGTGTATTCGGCAACGGTGAGCGAAACGCTGTTCTTGCTGTTTATTTTCGACAGCCGCTCGCAAGCTAGCCGATTGGGTTCGGTATGGTTGTATGCCAAACGAGCCATCGAAAAGCTCCAGGAACTGGCCACCGATCAGACATCGACGTCCGGCTTGTTTGCCAGCGATATGCTTGTCGACGGATTTGGCGCGACGCTCCTTGAAGAAATGGATGGTCTTTTTCAAAACGACACTCCATCGGAAAGCTTGCAAGAAGCGACGGCGCAGCTGGCCACACAGGTTAACGCCGGTCAACAAGTATCCTCCGATCTGGCCGCGCCCGAGACAGCATCATACTCCGGCAGCGCATCCAGGGGGCTATTGACCTTTGAAGAGGCAATGGCACAGGGATTGGTCTCGTCGGATACATTGTGAGCCTTGTCAAATTTGTCCGTCAAGGCAGATGAACCATCAAATCGAACCTGACCGGACATCAAATTGTGGGGGAAAAGGTAGAATGTGTATGTCAAACCCGCACTACCAGGGCGTTCACAATCTGCAAAACGGTCTCACCATCTTGCCGGTGCAAGATGAAGCCATTGATCAGATATTGGCTGAGCTTGTTGCTACTGTTCCTGCACATTTCGTTCTGCTTACAGATAGCAGTGGGCAAGTGATCTCGTTCGGCGGCGATCGCGGACAAATCGACCTTGTTGCCCTGGGCGCTCTGGTGACCGGAGAGCAAATCGCTAGCCAGGAAATGGCCCGGCTCGCAGGCGAGTACCAGGTGTGCCAGATGCTGATTCGTGAGGGAACCAGATCTAATTTTTATATTTGTGATGCAGGACAATATCTTGTATTGCTAGTCAAAGCGTCTAATGATATCCCGATTGGCTGGGCGCGAATGATGATCCGCCACGCCGGAAAGCAGCTAGAGCGCGTGATTGCAGGAGAAATCGGCGAGCAGAGAAATAGTACAGCCGAAATGCCCTCAGTACCTGATGCCGACGACGACCTGCTTATCTCGTTCAGCGGCGCCGTCCAAGAGCTTGAACAATTGATAGACGACGCTGTCAGTCAGATGGAAGCATAATCACACGACAAAAATGCCTGGAGTCATTTTATGAACCATCAAACCAGTCTCGATCTCGTTCAAAAGCAATTAGCAATCATGAATCAACTGGGCAATTTCAAGATCTCGGTTCTGGCTGACCGTGATGGTTTGCCTATCGCTTGGACTTGCCAGAAAGCAGAGTCACCAGAACGTTATTCCGCCGCTGTTGCATTGTTGAATCGAACACTCGATCAGGTCAAATCCCAACTCGCCTGGCCGAAAATCGACGAGATTGCCATTGCCGACGAATATGGAGACAGGTTGGTCTGTCGCACAGCCAATATCGATCAACAAATGTTGAGTCTGGTCGTTCTGGTTCCCAAATACCAGCGATACCGCCGGGTAATGAACCAGGCGCTTCAAATTATCGACTCGCTTTTGTCCAAGATGCCATACTACGCCGCTCATCAAGGAGACGAAGCAGATGTTGCCTAAACCGATTGACCTGTCAGAAGAGCAGATCGAAGCGATCGACAAGTGCCTGGAACACCTGCATTGGGAAACGGATGCCCGCTGCGTTTTGTTGGCCGACATCACCGGGCAGTTGATCAGCGGTCTGGGCGCATCAGATCAGATGAATACGGCAGTGCTGTCGGCGCTGGCGGCGGGAGAAATTGCAGCGACCAAAGAAATGGCCAATCTGGTTGGCGAGCAAGCGCGGTTTCGGATGGTGTTGCACGAAGGCTTGCGCAACAGTGTCTATCTTTCCGATGTTGGCGAAGAGATGCTCTTGATCACGGTCTTTGAAACACAGACGCCGATCGGGATGGTGCGCTTGTTTACCAAAGAAGTCGTCGCTGACCTGATCAAGATCATTGCGCAGTCCAAAACACCTGGCGCGCAAAACAGCGCCGAACGCGCCGAACTGGACGGTTTTGATTCACAGTTCTTTGAAAAACTGGATGCTTCACTGTCTGAAGACTGGCAAGCCGAGTGAGCGCAGGAGAGAGGCGATGTTTATCAACCGCAAGCTCAAAGAAATACAACTCAAAATTGTCTATTACGGGCCGGCGTTGAGCGGCAAGACAACCAACCTGGAGTGGATCCACAGTCGCACGAACCCTAAATTGCGGGGAGACCTTGTCTCACTCAAAACGCGCGAAGACCGCACGCTGTATTTTGACTTTTTGCAGCTCGAATTGGGCAAAGTCCAGGGACTCAAGCCGCGATTCAACCTGTACACGGTACCCGGTCAAACCTATTACGCAGCTACGCGCAAGCTTGTCCTTCAGGGCGCAGACGGCGTGGTCTTTGTCGCCGATTCGCAGTCGGAACGGCTGCGAGACAACCTGATCTCTTTTAAAGATATGCTCAACCATTTGCTCGAGTTGGGGTACATGCCGGCGCAAGTCCCGTTGGTTATTCAGTTCAACAAGCGAGATTTGCCCGGCTTGACGCCGGTCAGCGAATTCAAGCAGCGCTTAAAGCTCAACGACACAATTCCTTGTTTTGAAACAGTCGCCATCCAGGGGAAAGGCGTATTTGACACACTCAAGGCGATCATTGGTCGCGTGGTTTCGCAGATTCAACAAGGCGTCTAAAGAGGCAGAACAAATGACGCAACCAAAACAAATTTCGCGCTGGAAACTCTTGCAATATGTGCTGGATAAATTGTGTCAGGTTGAGCATATCAGAGCCGCTTTTCTGGCCAGCGGCGAGGGCTTGCACATCGCATCTGTGGCCCCCAACCTGGACCTGGATCAAGATGAACTGGCCGGGCTGGTTACGCGCTTGCGCAAAATGGCCCAACACTTTCAGCACAAAATGAAGTGGGCGCCGATCGATGAAATCAGCATCGCCTTTGGCGGGCAGCATCGACTGGTTGCCCGCAGCGTGAAAATCGGCGTCCAAGAGTTGATCTTGATTGTCTTGGTCACACCACAAAGCGACTACCGCCAAGTTACCAACCAGGCCTTGCAAGTGCTTGAGCAAGTCTGGAGGGTTCATAAAGCAAGATATATTCGCTAACACAAGTTGTTCGCCGCAGGGAGCGCGAAATGGCCGTAAATGGCAAACTGCAGGACATTCCGTTGACAACTTTGATATCAATTAACTGCACTGAATGCAACCAGAGCCGACTCAGGGTATGGACTGCAAACCAAGAGGCAAACTTGTTTTTCGATGAAGGCCAGATCGTCCACATCAAGTTGGGCCAACAACAAGGAGAGGAGGCTGTTTATGAGCTTTTGACTTGGGAAGAAGGGCAGTTTGAATTGGAAATGGGAGTGTCCACACCGCTGCGAACGGTCAGCACACCCTGGTCGAACCTGGTCCTGGAAGGAATGCGGATGATCGACGAAGATGATCCTCGGGCTGAGATCAACCTCGAAGGCTGGCTAGAAAATGACGAACAAGATATTCTCGAACATTCCATTCGAGATGTAGAACAATTGATCGCCGATGCATTGGAAACGCGATCAGAACCACTCGCAGATACAAGCGAGAGTGTAATGCCAAAGGAGGGCAAACAAATGGTAAAGAGACGAAGTGAAGTTCTAACCGAACACCTTGAAGGCCTTCTGCGCGACTCGGCCGATATTCACGGCGCGGTCGTCGTCGGCACAGACGGTCTGGTGCTCTCTTCAAACCTGCCGATTGGCGGGCACGATGCGACCCGCGTCGGCGCAGAGGGCGCGGCGCTGGTCGGCTTGAGCAAACGCGCGCTGGGCAACCTCAAGTGCGGCGATTTCAAGGTCGCCATTTTGGAGGGCAAAGACGGCTGGGTCGTTGTCAGTTCAGCAGGACCTCAAGCGATGGTGCTCGGGTTGACCGAGCCGGGCGTGAACCTGGGTATGGCCTTGTTGGAAATGCGCGACATCGCCGCCGACGTGGCCGAAACGATGACCTAACTGGCTCATCAAGATACGATTCCAAACCTGATTTTCTGAAAAGGAGAGTACAATGGCTTCTGAAGAAGAAAAGAAACAGAATATGCTCCGCCTGGCCCGCCTGACCCTGTTTGGCGTCACAACCGGAATCTGGGATTTGATGGGCGATGGCGCGCGAGGCTTGAGCCACGAGATCGGCGACGAAATCCTGCCCGTTCTGGAAAAAGAGATGGGCCTCGAAATCGCCGGCGAGTCGCCGGAAAATGTATTGCAAGAAGTAGGTCGGCTGATGGTCGACGAGTTCGGTTTTGCCAAATCCGTTGATGTGGTCGCCGATGGCGACATACTGCAAATGAAGGTGCATACCTGCGCCAACCGCAAACTGACCGACGATCTGGAAGCGGCCGGGGTCGGCACGCCCTTTATCTGCCCCTTTTTGTGCGTCGCTGACGCCGTTTTTGACCGCATGGGCATCAAGGCGCGAACCAAGATCGAAAGATGGCATGAGGCAGGTGGGTCGATCATCACGTTTGAAGTGATCTAGGGTGCTGCACCAACCAGCATAGAAACCAGGGTTTTGTCAAAACCCTGGTTTCTACCAATCACACAACATTCAGGAGGTTCAAGTGAGCAACAACATTCATCCCAATGTCCAAACGTCGTTCAGCCCACAGGTTTCCGAACCAGACATTGATCCGACGGCCTATGTCCACCCGCTGGCAGCAGTGATCGGCGCGGTACATATCGGCAAGCGCGTGATGGTCTCGCCTGGAGCCTCGGTGCGCGGCGACGAAGGCCAGCCGATCTGGGTGGGCGATGAAGCCAATGTGCAAGACGGCGTGGTGCTGCACGCGCTGGAGACCTGGGAGCACGGCGAGCCGGTGGAGAAAAACCTGATCGAGGTTGAAGGCAAAAAATACGCGGTGCATATCGGCTGCCGCGTCTCGATGGCCCATCAGGCGCAGGTTCACGGCCCGGCGGCGGTTGGCGACGACAGTTTTGTCGGCATGCAGTCGCTGGTTTTCAAAGCGCGGGTAGGGCGCGGCTGCGTGATCGAACCCAAGTGCCTGGTGCTGGGTGTCACCGTCGCTGATGGGCGCTACGTGCCGGCCGGCTCGGTGATCAAGACACAGGCCGACGCCGACGCGCTGCCGATTGTGACCGACGACTATGTGTTCAAAAACCTGAACAAGGGTGTGGTTCACGTCAATGTCCACCTGGCCGACGGTTACAATTCGCGTGGCTAGCGATGCATTGTGAGAGCCCGGTTTACGTCTCAAGATAGGTCTAAACCGGGCTTTCAAATAGCTGGCCGTCTGACAGTTTACCCGAGGAAAGGGCGATGAAAGAACCGATTCTTTTCCGCCGCGACGATGCGTTGAACCACGAACAGGCATTGTACTGGAAGGATTTGCTCTACCGCACGATCAAGATCGGCACCGAGCTGGAATTTGCTATGCCAAAGGGGGCGCGCAAAAGTGAGTTTATGCCTCAATTGATCGCTGCGCTCGAACCTTCCCGAGACTTGAACAACCTGGGACAGTACGGTGTACTCGATGTGATCAGCGAACACTGCGGCATCGAAGTGCAGATCATCGGCCGCCAGCCTTATTATACTGCCCTATTGCAGCAGTATCGCGACATTTTTGCTTTGCTGCCAACAGGTATCCGCACGCGCCCCACCTGCGGCTTGCACTACCATCTGCTGACCGTCGGCTTGGGCGAACCGGTGCCCGAGATCATCCTGGCCAACGCCTGGAACCTGACCCGGCGCTACGCGCCCGAGCTGCGTTTCCTGACCAGCGGTGGCGACTGCCTGAGCGGGCTGTGCCGGCGACGCAACCACAACAGCCACCTGGAAATGGTCAAACTCAGCCCCGGTTCGATGTCGATGCGCGAGGTCTGGCAGCACTTGCACGACTCGAAAATCGTGCCTGAACATCAGAATTTTCTCAACTTGCAACACATTCAATTTGACGAGCGGGGTGCGGTGAGCGGCTTTCACCTCGAATTTCGCTTTTGCGATGCCGACCTGTCGCCGATATCGATCACGGCCAAAACCTTTCTCTTTTTGGCCATCGTCCTCAAAGCTGTCGAGATGAGTCAGTACGGCGTGATCCACGTGGGGCGCATCGGACCGTGGCGGCGCAAGATCGAACTGCTGGATATGCTCAGCAACAACGACGGCGCGCTGGCCACAAGCGATACCAGCCGGGTTACGCCCCAAGTGATTGAGGAGCTGCGAGTGGGCTGTCAGGAACTGCTGGAATTGGTCAAACCGGTCTTTGACCGTTTCGAGCACAACCCATCCTTCGAAGTGCTGAGCCTGCTGGCTGAAACCCCGATTTCGCTGCTGCGGGCCAGCGGGCGCGACTGGCCCGAAATCGACGCGCTGCTTGCCGAGCGCGCCGAGACCGAAATCGGGGACCTGGACAAGACCGACCAACGCCTGATGCGCTGTATCGAGCTGGCAGAGCTGACTGGCTGTCCCGAGTTCGAAGTCTGGAAGTGGACGGTAGCCCGTGAGCTGTTCCTGACCCCTCAAGAACTGGACAAGCGTCTGACGCAGTTGGATCGACTGCGCGGCACGCGCTGGGACAGCAATTTGGGCACCGTCGTTCTCGTCCGTTGAAAGGATTGTCGATGTGTGGTTTGGCAGGGATGCTCCTGTTTCCAACTGAGCGCACGGACGCCGAATGGCAGGAAATTCGGCAGTTGTTCACCCAGACCTTTGTCTTTAACCAGGAACGGGGGCGTGAGGCCGCCGGCGTGGCTTTGTTTCAGCGCGATGGGACGTTCCGGCTGTTCAAAAAACCGCTTCCGGCCTCACAGTTGGTCGAAATGGGTCCTTACCGGGTGATCCTTGACGCCATCGGACCAGAAACAACTTGTTTACTCGGACATACCCGCATGCCAACCAAGGGCGCGCCTGAGGAGAATGCCAACAATCATCCTTTACATACCGGGCAAGTGATTGGCATTCACAACGGACATATCGCCAACGATGATGACCTGTTTTTTGAACTGTCATTGCCCAGAGAAGGTCAGGTGGATAGTGAGATTATTTTTCGTCTGCTGGATACGATTCCTCCAACGCGCTTGAACGGCAAATATCTGGGTTCGGCGATAGAACGCATCTGCCGGTTGCAAGGCCGCTTTACGACGCTCTCTGTCGACCTGCGCGAGCCGTGCCGGCTGCTGGCGATCAAAGCTGATATGCCCTTGTGCGCGCACTATTACGCGCCGCTTCAAATTCTTTGCTTTTCATCGCGTTATCTTTTTTTGCGCAAAGCGTTCGGGCGCGCGGTCGTAACCGAAGCACTACCGTCGCAGCACGCCTATCTCTTTGACGCGCGCGAATTGCCCAAACAGGGCAAAGACCCCATCCAGGCTCTGCCTCTGTCGGAAACCAGATGAGCACATGGCACAAGAACGCATTCTGATCGTCGAAGATGATGCTGAGATTGGTCGTATCATCAAACAGATATTGACCGATGCGCGTTATGAGGTGCTGCACGCCCTGGACGGCCAGACCGGGCTGGAAATGGCGCTTCAGGAAGACCCCAATCTGATCCTGCTCGATCTGAACCTGCCCCGGATGTCTGGCATGGAACTGCTGCAGACGCTCCGCGATCAGAACAGTCTGGTGCCGGTGATTCTGGTTAGCGCACAACGATCCGAACACATTGCCATACAGGCGCTCCGGCTCGGTGTACGCGATTATCTACAAAAGCCGTTTACCGTGCAGGAATTACAAAAAGCAGTCAAACGGGCGCTGCAAGAAACACAAATCCAGCGTGAACGGGAACATCTGCTGGCTGAACTGGAACGCGCCAATCGCTTACTCGGAGAACGCATGCGCGAATTGTCTGTCTTGCAAGCTGTTGGGCGCTCGGTCGCCGCGTTGGTTACGCGGGATAAGGCGTTGGTTCGGATTGCTGAGACTGCCGCGTATCTGAGCCAGGCCCAGGCGGTAGCCATATTCTTGCCCGAGCCAAACGGAAAAAACCTAAGCCTTGAAGCTGTGCAGTGGAATATCGCCCGTCAAGTGGTGTTGTATCAGCATATCGAGGATCGGTACGCCCAACAAACGATGACAAGCGGTCAGCCGTTGTGGGTTCGAGATCTGCGAGATGGCAGCCATTTTGTTGGGCAACTGGGACATTACTCGGATGTCATCTTGTATATCCCGATCAAACTGGGCGAAAGAACTATCGGCGTAATGGGCGCCGCTTTTCCCAAACAGCAAAAACCAACGCTGGAAACGCAGCACCGGCTGTCGACGTTGGCCGACTATGCAGCGGTTGCCCTCAAGAACGCCCAGCTATACGAAGCCTCCCGTCAGCAGGCGAGCCAGCTAGCCACGATCAACCAGACCGCGCAGATGGTCACTTCGTCATTGGATTTGAACAAAGTGATGCAGGCGATCGTACGCAGCGTCAACCAGATTCTACACGTTCAAGCCGGGTCTCTGGCCTTGCTCGATTCAGAAAGCAACGAACTGGTCTTTCAGATCAATTTACGTGGCGACACCGAAGAACTGGCACCTTTTCGACTCCAGGTCGGAGAAGGCATCATTGGTTGGGTTGTCCAGACCGGGCAGCCGGCGCGAATCAATGACGTGGCCGCCGATCCTCGTTTTTATGCCCACATCGACCACGCGATCGATTTCAAGACCCGGTCTGTGCTGTGCGTGCCCTTGGCCGTTGCCAATCAGGTCATCGGCGCGATCGAAGTGATCAACAAGTTTGAAGACGCCGAAGGCAAGCCTGGGCCATTCACCGAACAGGATGAATCTTTGCTCTGCTCGATTGCTGCATTTGTGGCAATGGCCGTCGAAAATGCACGTTTGCACCAGGCTATGCGAGAAACTATTGCTTCGCAAACGCTTCATAATACAGTTGTCACCCTCTCCCATCACATCAATAATCCTCTACAGGTTTTGTTCACCCTTGCGCGATCCCTGAGAGCCGAGTTGAACGATTCCGCTCTGGCCGATGCGCTGGAGCACGAATCGGCCAAGATCGCCAGCGTGATCGAAATTCTCCAAGACCTTGTTTCCCCACAAAGCACCCTTTACTTGAATACAACACAGATGTTTGACATCGAAGCCGAGATTGCAAGGCGTTTGGCGTAAAGTATGGTATCAAAGGTCTTCAGTCATCATTTTGTGATTGAATGATCGATCAGAAAATGCTATACTAGGAACTGATGTCACACTGCGGATTCGGCCAAAAGGTATGGTGGGAGCAGATCAAAGTGGAAAAACAACAGCGAACCGAGACATTCTTTCCCCAATTGCTGGACAGCGTACGCGAGTCGGTGGTCGCCACCGATCTGGACGGACGGGTTATGTACTGGGGAAAAGGCGCGCAAGCGCTGTACGGCTATACAGAGCAAGAAGTGATGGGGCAGCCGATCACATTCATTGTTGGAACAGAAGGGCAAGCGGCAGAACAGGCGCGTATGCGCCACGTATTGGAGACCGGCGAGTGGCGTGGGCAGTATATGCAGCAGCGCCAGGATGGCTCTTCTTTTTGGGCGGACACCACCATATCGTTGATCCGGGATCGAGACGGTACGCCGGTGGGCTTTATCGGTATCGATCGGGACATCACCGCGCAAAAAGAAACCCAAGCGGCCCTGCAAATGCACCAAACGCAGCTGGAAACACTGCTGCAAGCACGCAGCGCCGAAATCGCCACCGCCAAGCAACAATGGGAGGCCACCATCGACGCGCTGCCGCAGATTGTGTGCCTGCTCGACGAGAACGGCGTCATCTTGCGCGCCAACCGCGCCGTCGAAAATTGGGGATTGGGGCCTGTACAGGCAGTGCGAGGCCGTACGCTGCACGAACTCTTGCATCCCCACTGCACCGACATCCACTGCCCCTGGACGGCACAGTGGGCAGAAGCGCTGGCACGTGCCACTCAGGGCGATGCCTGGGAAGACGAAGTGTGGGACGAGCACTGCCAAAAACATTTTTATGTGCAGATCCGCCCGACGACGTGCGCAGATTCTTCACCGCAGTCGATTTGTTTGTCATTGCTCATCGACGACGTGACCGCCGCCTACCGGGCGCGCCAATCTCTGGCAGAAAGCGAGCAGCGCTACCGGCTGCTGGCCGAAAACGCCACCGATATGATCTCCCGCCACTCCCTGCAAGGCCACTATCTCTATGCTTCACCGGCCTGTACCGCCCTGCTCGGCTACAACGCCAACGAACTGGTCGGACGTAGTGCCTACGAGTTTTTTCACCCCGACGACAAGCCGAAGGTCGGGCAGTCTCATCTGACGATCCTGAAAGTGCCATCCATTTACATGGTCAATTATCGCATGCGGCATCGAGATGGACACTATACGTGGGTCGAGACGACCAGCAAGGTTGTCCATGATCCGGAAACTGGCGAGGTTTTGGAGATCATTGCCATCACCCGAGACATCACCGAACGCAAGCGTGTGGAAAACTTGCAAGCTGCGCAGTTGCGATTGATCGATTATGCGGTCAATCACTCGATCCAGGAACTGCTTCAGCGCGTTCTGGACGAAGCCGAAACACTGACTGATAGCCAGGTCGGGTTCTACCATTTTGTCGAGGAGGATCAGCAAACCCTGTCGCTCCAGGCCTGGTCGACCAACACTCTGGCACATATGTGCCAGGCCCAAGGGGTCGGGCTTCACTACCCAATCAACGAGGCTGGCGTGTGGGTTGATTGTGTCCACGCGCGTAAACCCGTCATTCATAACGACTATGCCAGCTTGCCGCACCGCAAGGGTTTTCCTGACGGCCATGCCCCGATCACACGCGAACTGGTTGTCCCCGTCTTGCGCAGCAATAAAATTGTGGCTATTCTCGGTGTGGGCAACAAGAAGAATGATTATGATGACAATGATGTGGAAACACTCTCCAAACTAGCCGACGTGGCCTGGGAGACCGTTATCCGTAAGCAGACAGAAAAGATCCTTCACCGCTCTGAGGAATTACACCGTGTCACCCTGGAAAACATTTCTGATCCCGTCTTTATTACCGACAACGATGGTTGTTTTACCTTTATATGTCCTAATGTTCCACATCTTTTGGGGTATACAGTGCCTGAAGTGCAGGCCATGGGCAACATTGAGGTATTGATTGGCGAACAACTGGTAGATCAAACGACGTTGGAAATCCATAGCGAGTTAACCGGAATCAAGAAAGAGATCGTCGACAAGTGGGGACACCGGCGGGTCTTTCTGATCGACGTCAAGCGGGTGTCGATCCAGCAGGGGACAACGCTTTACGTCTGGCACGAATTTACGGCGCAAAAAGAGCTGCAAGAGGCGCTAAAGGAACGCGACGCGATGACGCGCGCGTTATTGAACGCCACCACCGAATCGGCCGCGTTGCTTGAGCCGGATGGCACACTGGTGGCCCTCAACCAGGCCATAGCCCAAGTCTTTGGCCAGCCCATCGAAGCCTTGATCGGCCGCTGCGCCTATGACTTGCTGCCGCCCCAGGTGGCGCAAGGGCGCAAAGTACAAATAGAACGGGTCATCCGCAGCGGGCAGCCCGCGCGTTTTGAAGACCAACGCCAGGGACGGCACATCGACAACAGCATTTATCCGGTATTCGATGAAAAAGGTGCAGTCGTGCGCATCGCCATCTTTGGCCGAGACATCACCGCCGAAAAACAAGCCCGCCAGGCACTGAGCGAGCGAGAAGCGCTCTACCACCAGATGTTTGCCGCCCACTCGGCGGTCATGCTGCTGATCGATCCCGAGAACGGCCAAATCGTGCAGGCCAATGCTTCGGCCACCAGATTCTACGGCTATGATGCAGACACGCTGCAGCGCATGACGATCGACCAGATCAACACCCTACCGCCCCAAAAAGTGGCCCTGCGCCGCCAGGAAGCAGCAAGCCGAGAAAGCAGCTACTTTGTGTTTCAGCACCGGCTTGCCTCGGGCCACATCCGCGACGTTGAAGTACACTCTGTACCTATCCAGGTACAGGATCGCACACTGCTCTACTCAATCATCCACGACATCACCAAACGCAAAAAAGCCGAGTCGATGCTGCGCGAAAGCGAAGCGCGGTTTCACGCGCTGTTCAATATGTCTCCCGATGCCATCTTGCTGGTCGATGTCGAAACGGGCGTCATCGCCGACGCCAACCCGATGGCCGAAATGCTCTTCAAGCGGTCTCGCGCCGAGATCATCGGCCTGCACCATACCCAACTTTATCCCCCAGACCAGCGCGATCTGGCCCGGCGTTCGTTCGTCCTTCCGCCGCCCGGCGCCGATCAAGAGGTCCCGATGGCCGAGCTAGACGTGCTCTGTGCCGACGGCGAGCGCCGGACCGTCGAAATCCGCGGCCAGTTGATCGAACTGGGCAATCGTTTTTATGCGGCGGGCGCGTTTCGAGACATCAGTGAGCGCAAGCGAGCCGAAGAAAGGTTGTGGGCGAGCGAGCAGAAATACCGGTTGCTGTTCTCCGAGATGCATCATGGGTGCGCACTTCATGAGATCATCTGTGACGAACAAGGGAATGCAATAGACTATATAACGCTTGAGGTCAACCGTGCTTTTGAAAGTCTTTTGAATACAACACAAGAGGATGTTGTCGGTAAACGCGCCAGCGAGATATTGCCACATGAGGAATTGGGCAAGTGGGCGGCACTTTTCGGCCAGGTCGTATTAACCGGTCAGGCTACTTATTACCAAATGTATTCCGATTTCAATCAAAAACACTTTGAAGGCACTGCCTATTGTCCTCAAAAAGGGCAGTTTGCGGTGATCTTTGAAGATGTCACTGAGCAGAAACGGGCGGAACAAGCCTTGCAGGCCAGCGAGGCGCGCTTTCGGGCGATCATCGAGTCTTCTGAGGATCATATCTTTATGCTCAGTCCGGAGGGGGTCTATCTGACCAGCAACGATCGCGTCAGCCATTTCCGATTGCCGCGCGGCGAATCGTTGGTCGGCCGCCACCTGCGCGATTTTTATCCGCCCGATGTGGCTGAATTTTACGAGCAAAAGCTAGCTGAGGTCGTTCGTACGGGCCGGGCGATTACCTTTGAACACCCTTTGCCCGGCCCAGATGGCGAATGCTGCCACCTGGTTACCCTGTATCCCATTTTGCGCGACGGGCAGGTAACGTCTGTTGGCGGCAGTTGTCGCGATATTACCGAGCGCAAGCAAGTGGAAGCGGCACTACAGGCGTATGCCGATCAATTGCGCACGCTCGCTTCCCGGCTGGCCGAGATCGAAGAGGCAGAACGCCAGCGGTTTGCGCGCGAACTGCACGACCAGATCGGCCAAAACCTGACCGCGCTGGGAATCAACCTCAACATCGTGCGCTCGCTGATTGCAGAAAAAGGCACAGAGATGATCCAAGCCCGCCTGGACGATGCACTGGCCCTGGTCGAGCAGACCACCGAGCGTGTGCGCGACGTGATGGCGGATCTTCGCCCCCCGGTGCTGGACGATTACGGACTGCTGGCTGCGCTGCGCTGGTATGCAGAACAAACTGCCATTCGCACGGGCATATCGATCTCTGTGGCTGGCAACGAGAGCACACCACGGTTGCCAACCGCAGTTGAAGTAGCTTTCTTTCGCATCGCCCAAGAGGCGATCACCAACGTGAGCAAGCACGCTCAGGCCAGTGAGATTCACCTCAAACTGAGAAGCGATGCGCATAGCGTGCAAATGATCGTTGCCGATGACGGCGTCGGCTTTGATCCATCTATGACGTACGCATCCGGTGGCCGGCACGGTTGGGGGTTGCTGACCATGACCGAACGTGCCCAAGCCGTCGGCGCAAGCTGCCAGATCGATTCCAGGCCCGGTCAGGGCACGCGCGTCATCGTGGAGGTAGCAAAATGAGCTCCATCCGAGTGTTTCTTGCCGACGATCACGCCGTGGTGCGCGATGGATTGCGCTTTTTGCTCCAGGCGCAGCCCGACATCCAGGTGGTCGGTGACGCCGCCGATGGGCGCGACGCTTTGCAGCAAATCACCCAACTCATGCCCGACGTGGCCGTGCTCGACATTGCGATGTCTTTGCTCAATGGCATCGAAGTGGCGGAACGCATCCGTCTCGCCGGTCTGCCTACCCAAGTCATCATCCTCTCGATGCACTCGACCAGCGAGCACATTTTTCGTGCCTTACGAGCCGGCGTTCGCAGCTACTTGCTCAAGGAATCGGCCGGGATTGAAGTTGCTCAAGCAGTACGGGCCGTCTATGCCGGGCAGCGATACTTGAGCCATAAAATCTCCGAACAGGTTGTCGATGGATACGTCCAGACCTATGACCTGTCGCCAGACGAAGTCGTTTTGAGCCAGCTTAGCTCACGCGAACGCGAGACCCTCCAGCTGATCATCGAGGGCAAAACGAGCGCCGAGATTGCCCAACTTCTCACGCTCTCCCCCAAAACGGTCGACACCTATCGCAGCCGCTTGATGGCCAAGCTGGGCATCGACAACGTGCCCGACCTGGTTCGTTTTGCCATCCGCCACGGTTTAGCCTCTCTCTGATACGTTTCCACCGCCCCTCAAGCCAAGAATCAAGATTTCCCCACACGCATTGTCAAGATTTCCTGACAGACAAAAGCTCCCGTTTTGTGCGATAATAGAAATCAGCAGGAATAAGGAATCCTTCTACGACGATTCAATTATATGCGAACCTGGCTGGCCTGTCACACCTGCGAAAGGATCATTCTATGCAAAACTCGATCATGATTGTCGAAGATCACTCGGCCGTGCGCGCTTCATTGCATGCCTGGCTGGAAATGTCCTTTCCCCAATATCGCATCATCGAAGCCACCAATGGTCGACAAGCGGTTGAGTCTGTGCTGCACACATCGCCACAACTCGTGTTGATGGACCTCAGCCTGCCTTTTCTGAATGGCATCGAGGCTACGCGGCAGATCAAGGCGCTGGCACCGGAGACAATAGTCGTGATATTGACCATTTATGAGGGAGAACACTACCGTGCCGACGCCTTCGACGTCGGCGCAAGTGCATATATCCTCAAACGTAAAATGCACAGCGAACTCATTCCAACCTTGTCTGAACTGATCGGTACCCATCTCACCGTTTGAGCTTGCCGACCTTGGGCCCCGGCAAGCGGATCGATCAATGAAAGGACCGAATACCGATGACAAACGAACACATAGAACGACCCGAATGTTCGCCATCGAACCCCACGCCGTCGGCACAGGCACAGCTCCGTTTTCGCCTGCACCGGCAGTTTCTGGTGATCTGTTCGGGCTGCAAGCGAGTCCGTGATGACGTGGGGCATTGGCATCTGCTTGATATCTATTCCTACGGCCCGTTGCCCGGCCAGCTCAGCCATGGTCTCTGCCCGAACTGCGCTCAACGACTTTATCCCGAATACTTTAAGGATTAGCTGCAATGAACGAAACAATGGCTGGCCTGGTTCTGGGCGAGCATCTCTGTTGCATTTATCAAACCGAGGCGGAGCACCGGACCGTACTGACCGCCTTTATGCGTCAAGGTCTGGAGCAAAACCACAAAGTGCTCTATATCGTCGATGCACACACAGCCCAAACGATCCTCGACTATTTGCGTGCCGAAAATCTATCCGTCGAAACGCTGCTTGCCAGTCAACAATTGGTGTTGATCGCCCAGGAAGATGCCTATACCCGCGACGGACAGTTCGATCCCGAGCGGATGATCGCCCTGCTGCGTCGGGAAACCGAGCGTGCTCTTGCCGAGGGCTATGACGCGCTGTGTGTGACCGGCGAGATGACCTGGGCGCTGCGCGGCTGTGCCGGATCGGAGCGGTTGATCGAATATGAACACCTGTTGAATGACTTTTTGCCCGGCAGCCGCTGCGTGGCGCTCTGCCAGTACGATCAACGCTGTTTCGATGCCTCCGTCCTGCTCGACGTATTACGCACGCATCCCGTGGCGGTGATCGGCACGGCCCTGTACGACAACTTTTACTACATACCACCCCAGGATCTGCTTGGCGGCACCCCCGAGCAGGCGCAACTCGATCATTGGCTGCACACGCTGGCCGAACGCAAAGCAATGCAAGATGCGCTGACCCATCAGGCCAATGTCAACGCCCAGATGGCCGAACTCTCACAAAAGTTGATCGTCCAGACCTCGATCGACGAGATCTCGGCTCTGGTACTCGACATCGGCAGAGAACTCACCAACAGTGCATTCGGCTATGTGGGGTATATCGATCCCCAGACCGGCTACCTGGTTTCGGTGACGATGACCCGCGACATCTGGGATCAGTGCCAGGTCGACGACAAGCGCATCGTCTTCCAAACGTTCAAGGGATTGTGGGGATGGGTGCTGCAAAACCGACAATCGCTGCTGACCAACGATCCGGCAGGCGATCCGCGCGCCTCGGGTACGCCGCCGGGCCACCTGCCGATCCACCGCTTTCTGTCTGCGCCGGCCCTGCTTGACGATCGACTGATCGGCCAGGTGGCACTGGCCAACGCCATGCGCCCATATACCCCCGCCGACCAGGCCTTTGTCGAACGGCTGGCTGCGCTTTATGCCCTGGCCCTGGAGCGCAAGTGGGTCGAAGAGGCGCGCATTACGCAGCTCGAGCGCGAGTTGACCGCTCTGGAACAAATGGCCGAGCTGCCGCATACCGAAACCACCGCTCGAACATTTGGCCTGATTCCGCTCAAGGAGAACCAGCCCGAGATCTTTGACAACCTGATTGATCGTTATGCCGTCTTGATCGATCAGGCATTGGAGCGACGAGTCCATAAAGAAGCGACCAACTTGACCATCCCAATTCGCACGATGGCCGCACATCTGGGCTACCTGCGCGCCGGGCCGCGCGATGTGATCGACGTTCACGTCACCGCGCTCAAGCGTCGGGAACAAGGGATCAACCCGCTCAAAACCCAGGCCTACGTCGAGGAGGGACGATTGATCGCACTCGAATTGATGGGACATCTGGTCTCTTATTACTCGAGTTTTGCGATAGCGCCAAGGCATTGCCTGGCTAACAATTGACATATTTTCGAATTGGTGGCATTCATGAGCAAACGCAATCTGCTGGAGGGCCACCATGATACCGAT
>JAFGEY010000054.1 GCA_016931365.1 Anaerolineae bacterium | reverse complement strand
GCGATCGCACGTGTCGTGATTCATCCATCGTTTCCTTCGCTCAAGGCATATGAACCGTCGTCTCCAGATTCATCCTTTTGCGCGCTCTGCTCCCAGCTCAGCCCCTCGTCCAGGTCGGCGATCAAAAAGCGCGCGCCCTGGTTGTCGTTCGGGTTGAGCTTGAGCATGCGCTCGAAAACCCGCCGCGCCTCATCTGGTCGTCCCAGCCGCCACAGGCACAGCCCGCAGCCGTGCAGGGCGCGCATAAAGGGCCGGCTGTCGACGTCGAGCCAGAACGGCTCTTGGTACGCTTCCGGTTCGCCGACTGCGCGCGCCTGTCCCGCGGCGATCCCCCGCTCATAGCAGGCCAACGCCTCGTCGAGATGCCCCTCATCGAAGCGCCGGTTGCCGATGTGCACCCAGGCGTCGGCGTGGCCGGGGTCGAGCCGCAGCGCCGTTTTGTAATACGCTTCGGCAACGTGCTCCCAACCGGCCCACAGGTGATCCATACCCCGATCAAACAGGTAGGCTGCCCAGGCGCGCCGACCCGCCTCGTTCACCGCCTGTGCGCCGCCCTTGAGTTCAAATGTGGGCAGCCGGCCCTCTGGTCTGGGCGAGGCGCAGGGATCGGCGCCGACATCGGGGCTGCGCTCGCAGCTGCCCACAATCCGTTCGGCCAGGCTGATCCCGCCCTCGTCGACGACAAAGCGCAGGTCGCCGCGCAGGACCACGTCCCACGGGTCGGGCGGCAGCGGGTCACGATAGGCGTCGCGGGCAAAGAGGCGCGGGAGCAGGTCGAAATCGGCGGCGGGGAGATTGGCCGTGCGCAGCACCTCGACGGCGGCGTTGGCCAGGGCCAGGTTGCGCTCGACCAGGGCAATCTGCTGCGCGTCGCCCCACATCGTGCGCCGGTCCAGCGACAGGGCATAGTGCCGCCGCTCCACGTCGAGCACGCAGGCGATCAGATCGTCCTGTGGCGCCGCGCCGATGCGCTCGAACCAGGCCGCCAACGCCGGTTCGGCGTCGACGCCCCACACCGCTTGCCCCTCGACCAGGTGCGCGATGCGCGTGGGCAGGGCCGGACCGCCGGCCAGGAACAGGGTCAGTTCGCCCTGGCTGCGCGCCGCGCCGTCGTAGAAATCGGGCCACAGCGCCAGCCAGGCTTCCTTGTCGACCACCAGCGTCGTGCCCGACAGCAGGTCGGAGCAGCGCAGCGGCTGGCGGACGGCGCAGCCGGTCAGGTGGCCGGGCCACCAGGTGTAGCGCGCCGGGCGGCCGCCTCGCGTGGCGATCAGGTGATCCGACGCCAACGCGCCGCGGATCGTCGCGTCGGGGTTGGGGGTCTCGATGGTGCGCTCGCGTTCTACCCCGGCGCGGATTTCGGCCACGGTCAGGGGGCGGCCGGCCTCGCGCACGATCCGGCGTACCAGTTGGCTGTAGGACGGTTGTTCAGCGGCGATCATCAAAAACATCCTCGCAATGGTGTAAATATATGGCGATCATACTTTTATGGGTCTGCGGTTAACCACGCTCAAGGCCAAAAGAATCACTGCCTATCGCTTTGAACAACCGGGTCGCCGCCTGCAAATCTGCATCCAGCTTGTCCAGATCGACCAGCAAGGCTCCGGCCGCGTCGGCTTCGGCGCGGGCTGCATCGGTGAACCCGGCGCGGGCGAAGAAAGCATACTGCGCCTGCCATCCTTCGGCCGGCAACACGCGCGGTGTTTTGTCGATCAACTCCCGGATCACCGACCGCCCTACCGGGTCGGCGCCCCATTTGCATTCTCCCAACAGGATCGCCTGTTCCCGCCAGTTGAGAGCAACTACGTCCACCTGCGCGTCCGTTGCCCAGTGGCTACCTACAACTTCCGGGACAAAAGATAGCTGCCTGGTTCGCGCTTTGACTAACACCCATTCCCGACAGAGATCCTCGAATGCCGTTGCCCCCACAAAGGCGCGAAACTCCTCCCCAATTCGCTCCCACAGCAAGTCGGTCATCTCCTGCTCCACCAGGTCCAGATTGGGCGCGATGAAGCGAAAGTAGAAGCGCAGGTACGGATCGGCCAGGTGATAGCGGCTGTTCCGGCTGGTCGCCCGCTGCTCGCGCGGCACTGTCGCCGGAAGGCGGCGTTCCACCAGGCGCAGCGACTCCAACTGCCGCAGGTAAGGGCTGAGGTAGGAGGAAGCCAGCCCCAATGCGTTGCCTATTTCCTGGGGCGTTCGCTGCCCGGCGGCAATGGCTTTCAGGATCGCCTCGTAGGTCTGCGTCTCCCGACGGATCACGTCGCTGATCATCAACAGCGGTTCGCCGTGAAACATCCCGATGCGCTGCATAAAGAGCCGCTTCAGGTTGGCTCCTACTCCTTCGGCGTCGCTGAACCGTTCCAGATAGGCCGGAATGCCGCCGGCCACAGCATAGACGGCCACCCGTTCGGCAGCCGTATACCGGGGCAGAAAATCGTGCAGCGCGACAAAGGCCAGCGGATTGACCGGCAGCTGCGCGGTGAACCTCCCATACAGTGGCGCATTGTAGCCCATCTGCTCGACCATCATCCCAATGTGCGACCCGGCCAGCACAATGGTCAAGGCACGGTTCTTGAACAAATGATCCCAGGCAGCTTGCAGGTTTGAAGGCAAAGAGGGATCCGATTCCGCCGCATACGAGAACTCGTCCATCATCAGGATGACCGGTTGGTCACCGATCAGGTGCGCAGTTGTCTCCAAGACCTCGGCCCAGGTATCGAAGCGGGGAATGGCCTGGGTGCCGGGGTATGCCCAATTCCACAAGGCGCGGGTGAAGCTCAGGCGTACCTGGGACGGGGTGTCGCGGGTGGCCACCCAGTAGATCAATGGACGGCCGGTTTGCTGTGCCCACTGCAGGATGAGCGTGGTCTTGCCCACCCGCCTGCGCCCATAGACCAGGATGAACTGGGCGCCTGGACGGGCAACGATCTGGTTCAGTTCAGCCAGCTCGCGCTGGCGGCCGAAGAATTTCTCCATCGTAACTCCTGTGGAATCCACCCTGCCAACATAAGCAGATTATAATAACCTGCTTATCATTATACCTCAGCTCGGCCTGAAATGTCAACTGGAAGGCGAGCACGATTCCGATCCAGTCGTCGTCATCCGCGAACTGCGTGCTACCCACCCCGATCTCAAGGTGGTCGTGTTCAGCGGCCACGACGAGGGCATCTGGCTGGCGCGGCTGATAGACGAATTGGCGGTCAACGGATACGTGCACAAATCTGAGCCGCTGGCCGAACTGGTACACAATGTACTCATTGACGCGGTCGAACACGCCCTGCGCGGCGCGACCTACTACAGCCCACACGTGGCCCGGCGCAAGCGCGAACTGGATCGGGCGCAGTGGGACAGCGATGACCTGGAGACGCTGCAGCTCCTGGCCGATGGGCATGCCATTGCGCAGATCGCGGGCAAAATGCACGTCTCGGATCACACCGTGCGGCGCAGCGTAGAGCAGATTCGGAGGCGGTGTATTTCACCGCCCAGGATCAGGGCAACGTCCAACCCGGAGGCGGTGGTCAAGGCACGGAGGCAAGGGTTGATTGTGTGAATGGAACAAGCGGAGGCCCAACAGTTCATCACTTGGTCAACCCAAGCAAATATCAGCAGTCACAGGGGACAGTACCTTTCCCCGCACCTACTATCCGGTCCAGGTGAGTTCCGTAAGCATCTCAGCAAGCTCATTTAGCACCTGCGCCACCGGCGGCCCGGATGGGATAAAAGGTTGCAGCAGATGATCCCATTCGGCCTGAGCTACAGACAGCAACTCGGGGGCCAGAAAATCGGACACCGACTCAAAGGCCACGTGACGAACCAGGCACTTGCGGGCTACCAAATCGGGCAACGCCGTGCGCGAAAGTGTGCCGTGGCTCAAGATATACCATAGATCGTAATAGTCCCGGCACACACGGCTTGCGCCCCAGCCGCGCTCGCGAAGCCGGGCG
>JAFGEY010000445.1 GCA_016931365.1 Anaerolineae bacterium | reverse complement strand
GGCAGTCCACCACCAGCGTCATCCGCGAGATGCCCGCCGTCTCGCTGTGGCCGACGCTCATGCTTTCGATGTTGAAATTGCGCCGCCGGAACAGGCTGGCCACCCGGTCGAGCACGCCGGGTTTGTCCTCCATCAGCGCGATCAGTGTCTTTTTCATGCTCCCTCCTCGTCCAGCGGACGGCGCAGCATGTCCGAGATCGTCCCGCCGGCCGGCACCATAGGATAGACGTTTTCTTCGCCGACGACGGCAAATTCCATCAATACCGGTCCGTCGATCTGGCGTGCCCTTTGCAGCGTGGGCACCACGTCGCTCTTGTCGATGATGCGGAAACCGGCCATGCCATAGGCATCGGCCAGTTTGACGTAATCGGGGCCGCTGATCGGTGTGCCCGAGTAGCGCCTGCCAAAAAACAACTGCTGCCACTGGCGCACCATGCCCAGGTAGCCGTTGTTGAGGATGGCGATCTTGAGCGGCAGTTTTTCCTGCACCACCGTCGCCAGTTCCTGGATGTTCATCTGGATGCCGCCGTCGCCGACCGTGACCCATACCTCGTCGTTCGGGCGGCCAATCTGCACGCCGATTGCCGCCGGCAGGGCAAAGCCCATCGTGCCCAGGCCGCCGGATGTGACCAGGCCGCGATACCGGTCGTGCAAATAGTACTGTGCTTCCCACATCTGGTTCTGGCCCACATCGCTGACCATCAGCGCCTCGCCCTGCGTGGCATGCCAGATTTGGCGGATCACGTAGGGCGGGATCAGCGCGTCGGTTTCGCGGTTGAGGATGTCGCGTTTTTCGGTCTCGCTGCGCCAGCCGTTGACCTGGGCCAGCCAGTCATGGTGCTCGGCCTTTTCGACCCTGGGGTTCAGCGATTCGAGCACGTGGCGCACATCGCCGACCACCGGCAGATCGACCGGTACGTTTTTGCCGATCTCGGCCGGGTCGACGTCGATGTGGATGATTTTGGCCGCGCGCGCAAAACCATGCACCTTGCCGGTCACCCGATCGGAAAAGCGCATGCCGACCGCGATCAGCAGGTCGGCGTTTTGGATAGCGTGGTTGGCATAGGCTTCGCCGTGCATGCCGGCCATGCCCAGGCAGAGCCGGTGCGTGCGCGGGAACCCGCCCATGCCCTCCAGCGTGGTGATCACCGGGATGTTGGCTCTTTCGGCCAGTTCGAGCATCTCGGCTTGCGCGCCGGAGAGGGTCACGCCGTGGCCGCACAAAACGAGCGGCTTTTCGGCAGTATTGATCATCTGCGCAGCCTGTTTGATCTGCCGCTCGTGGCCGCGGATAGTCGGTTTGTAGCCGGGCAGATCGACTCCCTCCGGATATTCAAACTCAATCTCGGTCTGCTGGGCGTCCTTGGCGATGTCGATCAGCACCGGGCCGGGCCGCCCGGTCCGTGCGATGTGAAAGGCTTCCTTCATCACCCGTGGCAGGTCGCGCGCGTCGGTGACCAGGTAATTGTGCTTGGTGATCGGCAGGGTGATGCCGGTCACGTCCACTTCTTGAAAGGCGTCCTTGCCGATGAACGCCGTCCCCACCTGTCCGGTGATGGCGATGATCGGCGACGAATCCATATAAGCTGTAGCGATGCCAGTCACCAGGTTGGTCGCGCCGGGGCCGGAGGTCGCCATGCACACGCCCACTTTGCCCGTCGCCCGCGCATAGCCGTCGGCGGCGTGGGCAGCGCCCTGCTCGTGACGGGTGAGCACGTGGCGCAGGTTATATTCGGGTAGCGCGTCGTACAGGTTGATCACCGTGCCGCCCGGATAGCCAAAAATCACCTCTACGCCTTCGCGCACCAGGCTCTCGCAAACGATTTGCGCTCCGTTTAGTTTCATAGTCCTTCTCCCTTATTCCTTATTCCGCGAACACCGCCCCCGTGCTGGCCGATGTGACTTGTTGGGCATAGCGTTTCAGGTAGCCCTTGTCGATCTGACTCTTCCACGGCGGCAGCGCGTTCAGTCGCCGCTCGACCTCGGCCGGATCGACTTCCAGGTTGAGGGTTTGGCTGTCCAGGTCAATGGCGATCGTGTCGCCGTCCTGAATGACCGCAATCGGGCCGCGCGCCGCCGCCTCCGGCGAAACGTGGCCGACGGCGACGCCGCGCGTCGCGCCGGAAAACCGCCCATCAGTGAGCAAGGCCACTTTACCATCCATGCCCATCCCTGAAAGTGCCGATGTTGCCGTCAGCATCTCGCGCATGCCGGGCCCGCCGCGCGGGCCTTCGTAACGGATGACGATCACATCGCCGGGATTGAACGCGCGGGCCAGGACAGCCGTGGTGGCCGCGTCTTCCGAGTCGAATACGCGGGCCGGACCGCGATAGACTGTAATATCCTTGGACACTGCCGCGGCCTTGATCACCGCGCCGTCGGGGGCCAGGCTGCCGAACAAAATGCTCAACCCACCGCGCGCCGAGTAAGGCTCCTCGATCGAACGGATGACGCTGCGGTCATAGACTCGGGCCTGTTTCAGATTTTCGGCCACCGTCTGCCCGGTGACGGTCATCTGGCCGGTGGCAAGCATATCGTGGTCGGCCAACTCGCGCATGACCGCCTGGATGCCGCCGGCTTGATCCAGGTCTTCGATGTGATGCCCGTCCTTGACCGGGCTCATCCGGCACAAGTGCGGCGTCTGGGCGCTGATTGCATTCAGCTCGGAGAGCGGAAAATCGATCCCCGCCTCGTGGGCGATAGCGATCATGTGCAGCACGGTGTTGGTCGAGCCGCCCAGGGCCATATCGACGGCAAAGGCGTTGCGGAACGTGTCTTCGGTCAGGATGTCCAGCGGACGGATGCCGCGCCGGAGCAGTTCCATCACCTGCCGCCCGGCATTTTTGGCCAGGTGGATGCGCCTGGATTCAACTGCCGGAATGGTGCCATGTCCAGGCAGTCCCATCCCCAGCGCTTCGGTGAGACAGTTCATCGTGTTGGCGGTAAACATCCCCGAGCAGGAGCCGCAGCCGGGGCAGGCCATCGTTTCCAGCTCTTCCAGTTCGGCTTCAGTCATCGTCCCGGTGATCACCGAGCCGACGCCCATAAAGACCGAGTTCAAGTCGACCGTTTCGCCGCGCCACTTGCCGGCCAGCATTGGCCCGCCGCTGACCAGGATGGCTGGCAGGTTGAGCCGTGCAGCGGCCATCAGCATGCCGGGCACGATCTTGTCGCAGTTGGGGATCAGCACTAGCGCGTCAAAGGCGTGGGCGCACACGACCGTCTCCACCGAATCGGCGATCAGTTCGCGGCTGGCCAGCGAGTATTTCATTCCTGCGTGGTTCATCGCGATGCCGTCGCACACGCCGATGGTGCCAACCTCAAAGGGTGTGCCGCCGCCTGCGCGAACGCCAGCCTTGACCGCGTCAGCGATCTGACGCAGGTTGACGTGGCCGGGGATGGCTTCGTTGTACGAGTTGACCACCCCGACAAAGGGCTGCTCCATCTCCCAACTGGTGTAACCGATTGCGCGCAGCAGCGATCGATGTGGGGCGCGCTGCACGCCTTGTTTGACTGCGTCACTGTTCATGCCTGAATCCTCTCTTTCCTTGTCTACTTGATTCCTTTTTTCAACAACGCATATTCCAGGCTGTCGGCCAACGCCTGCCAGCTTGCTTCGATGATGTTCGGTGAGCTACCAACGGTGCTCCATACCCGGCTGCCGTCGCTGGAATCGATCAGCACGCATGTTTGCGCCGATGTACCGGCTTCGCCATCGAGGATGCGCACTTTATAGTCGCGCAGGTGGACGGCGTTCAGTGCGGGGTAGTGCGGGGTCAGCGCCTTGCGCACCGCATCGTCGAGTGCATTGACCGGGCCGTTGCCTTCGGCGGCGGTGATCATGATTTC
>JAFGEY010000053.1 GCA_016931365.1 Anaerolineae bacterium | reverse complement strand
CATTCATCGATGAACTGGCCTCTTTGAGCGAGAAAACGGTCAGCATGGTCAGCACGGTCGTGCCCGACAACCCGGCCTTGCGCACCTATAAAATTGTCAGAAAACCGGCCGATGGGCTTGCTTATGCCATGTCGATTGCCGAAAAGCACCGGCTGACGTTCGATCAAGTAAAGGAGCGCATCGGGGCATGAAAGCTTTTCTCATGTATCGGGATCGGGATTTTGACTTGCAGCAGCCGCTGCCGCCCAACGATCTGGCGCTGACCCAAGACCTGGAACTGAAAACGCTGTTCAAGGCGATGGCACTTGACGACGACCTTGTATTTCAAGTGGTCAGGCGAGCCGTTTTGTCCGGTTTGAGCGATCCAGGCGCGATTCGATACCGTCAAGACGTGCTCAAGGACTGCCTGAAGCATCCGGCAATCATCAGAGAGATGTACCGGATTTCGATAGAATCAATAACGAACAAAAGGAAGCGCTGGTTGGGGATTTTCAGCAGGTCGCCCAGCGGGGTACTGTATAGTGCAATAGAAATGCTCGAGATGTTTGTCGAGTTGCTCCAACAACTCAGACACATCGCCGATGAGCACGCCGAAAAATTTGAATCAGAGGGACTGGCCACGTTCTTTGCGATGATCGAAAAAGAACTGGATGACGACTATTTTGCCGTCGTCCAAAATCATCTGAAGGAGCTGAAATTCCGCGACGGCGTTTTGCTCAGCGTCGAATTGGGAGCCGGAAACGAAGGCCGCGGTTACATACTTGGCAGGCCGCGCCAGAAAAAGAACTGGATTCAGCGCGTGCTTGCAAGGTCGCCAGTTTATTCCTTTAGCATCTCTCTCCGCGATGACCACGGAGCCAGGGTGCTGGGGGATTTGAAAGACAGGGGGCTGAACCTGGCGGCCAATGCGTTGGCCCAGGCCGCCGACCATATCGACAATTTTTTCGAGATGCTGCGCATCGAACTGGCATTTTACATCGGCTGTTTGAACCTCCACGAGCGGCTTGTTCAATTGGGCGAGCCGGTATGCTTCCCACAGGCGGTGGCCGCCAACGAACGCCGCCATTCCTTTCACGGTTTGTATGACATCTGCCTGGCCCTGACGATGAAACGCCAGGTAGTGGGCAACGAGGTGGATGCCGATCACAAAGACCTGGTGATCGTCACCGGGGCCAACCAGGGCGGCAAATCAACGTTTTTGCGCAGCATCGGTTTGGCGCAATTGATGATGCAATCCGGTATGTTTGCGCCAGCCGAGTCGCTGTGCGCCAACGTGTGCGCGGGCCTTTTCACGCACTATAAGCGCAAGGAAGACGCGTCGATGAAAAGCGGCAAACTGGATGAAGAACTCAACAGGATGAGCGACATCGTTGATATGCTCAGTCCCCATTCGGTGGTACTGTTCAACGAATCCTTTGCTGCGACGAACGAAAGAGAAGGCTCCGAGATCGCCCGGCAGATCGTGAGCGCGTTATTGGAAAAACGAATCAAGGTTTTCTTTGTCACCCATCAATATGAATTTGCGCGTGGTTTTCACAGCAAGAGAATGAAAAATGCCCTTTTCTTGCGGGCGCAGAGGAAATCGGGCGGAGGGCGAACGTTCAAAGTGGTCGAAGGCGAACCGCTGCAGACCAGCTATGGCAAGGATTTGTACACCCGGATATTTGAGACAGACGGTCAGCAGTCTGTCGGAGAAAGCGCGGTAGAGCCGGTTTCGATACCTGCCGCGCGCTGAAAAAGTGACAATTCTCGCGCAAGTCGCCTGGAGACAGCCAGAAAACTGAAAGTAGCCGTTCAGGGGGTACATTCTGACAGGATTTACAGGATCAACAGGATTCTCGTGCAACTGACCGGCCAACGCGTTTACTACCTCTTCCACCGGAGCGCCTTCGTCGCGCAGACGGTATGCCGCCCACGCTTCTTCGAGGCAAACGCGCCAGAGTTGAAAGCGTGTTCCACAGCATGTCCTGACTTCTTAAAAACACACCGTCGCCAGCAGGCCGCAGTGATCGGACGGCGCGGGGATTTCACGGCTTTCGGTCTGCCCCACGATCTCGATCTCGGGCACCTCGACACCCGGCGCGGCGAACACATAGTCGATGCGCTGGAAACGCTCCCACGCCGAAAAGGTGTAACCTGTATCGCCGGGATGGCCGGTCGTCCAGGCATCGACCAGATCGCCGCGCGCGCTATCGATCTCGGCCTAACCGGCCAAAAACCGGATCGCCAGTTCGTCGGGCTGAGCGTTGAAATCACCGGCGAGCACAAAGGGACATTCACCCGCTGTCTGGCGCACGAAATCCAGCGTGATCGGAGCCACGCGCGCCCGCGCCCGTTCGCTGAGCGGATAGTGCGTGTCGAACACCCACAGGTGCGCGTCGCCGACGCGGACTTGGGCGCCGAGCACGCGCCGCAAGAACGGGTTGCGCGGGTCATTGGGGTCGCGCTCCAGGGGCACCGTCGCCTGATCGACGATGGGGTAGCGGCTCAACACGGCTAATCCCTCCCACTGTGCGCCCCCGTCCAACACCCAATACGCCGCCGGCTGCCAGACGATGTGATAGCGCTCCGCCAGTTCATCCAAAATCTGGTCTGCCTGGTGGCGCGGGTCGAGCCAACTCTGGTAGCGCACCTCCTGCAAGGCAACCACATCGGGCCGGGTGCGGGCGATCAAGCCGGCG
The DNA here is from genome assembly GCA_016931365.1 of Anaerolineae bacterium. The sequence continues at coordinate 334 of JAFGEY010000053.1, read as the reverse complement.
ATCAGGCCGCGGCGGACCGCCCAGGGTTCATTGTAATTCCAGATGTTCAAATTGAGCAAGCAAAGCGTGTTCATGATCGGCTCCAATCCAGTGGGTGTTCAAACTCGCCCATTCTACCGCACATCACGCCAATTTGACAAATCGGGCTGATGGCAGTATGATTAGCCCATTCCAACAGATTGGAACATGCGATGGTACACGTGCAGCACACCAACTGGTTCTACTTTTATTACTTTACCGCGCCAAAGGGGCGGGTGTTGCGCGTTGGGAGTGTGGTAAGGTAGAACCGGCAGAAAAGACTCTCAAAGACGTGGAGCAGCCCGCTCCACGTCTT
>JAFGEY010000444.1 GCA_016931365.1 Anaerolineae bacterium | reverse complement strand
TCGCTGGTGGGCGAAAGCGGCTGCGGCAAGACGACGACCTCGCGCTGCATCCTGCGGGCGATCGATCCGACGGCGGGGCAGGTGCTCTTTCGCATGGAGAACGGCGCGATCGTGGATGTGGCCGCGCTACCCGAACGGGAAGTGCAGCGGCTGCGCTGCAAAATGCAGATGATCTTTCAGGACCCCTTTTCTTCGCTTAACCCCCGCATGACCTTGCTCGATATCGTCGGTGAGTCGCTGCTTGTCCACGGGATGAGGGACCGCGAGGAACGGACGGAGCGGGTGGCCGAGTTGCTGCGTGTGGTGGGACTGCGGCCTGAGTATATGCGGCGGTATCCCCACGCTTTCAGCGGCGGGCAACGCCAGCGCATCGGTATCGCGCGGGCGCTGGCCCTGAACCCGTGTCTGGTCGTGGCGGATGAGCCGGTCTCGGCGCTCGACGTTTCAGTGCAGGCGCAGATCCTCAATCTGCTGCTCGAACTGCAAGAACAATTGGGCCTGACCTATCTGTTCGTCGCGCACGACTTGAGCGTCGTCAAGCATATCAGCGAGCGGGTTGCCGTGATGTACGTCGGCAGGATCGTCGAGGTAGCAGAGACCGAGGAGCTTTTTGCTGCTCCCCGGCATCCCTACACGGAAGCGCTGCTTTCGGCGGTGCCCAATCCCGATCCGCGCCTGCGCTCGCAGCGCATCGTGCTTGAAGGCGAGGTCGCCGACCCGGCCAATCCGCCGTCAGGGTGCTACTTTCATCCACGCTGCCGTTACGCGCAGGACGTATGCCGCACCGAAACGCCGGTGCAGGAGGAGATTTCGCCCAGCCATTTTGTGAGCTGTCATCGCGCACACGAGATCAGTTTGCGTGGCGTGACAAGGAAAAAGGTCAGTCCTTAAGGATTGTCAATCTATCGGAGCGTAGCTTTATGGCGACCGTTTATGTGTCCTTTGAAGTCATGAAACAAGAGTTTCGGCGTGTTCTGCTCAAGGTTGGTTTTGTAGGGGGCCGGGCCGAACGATTGGCCGACGTATTCGCCCAGAATAGCCTGGACGGTGTCGCTTCACACGGCTGGAACCGGTTTCCGGTGCTCATCGAGCAAATCGCACAGGGATACGTGAACGTCGAGGCCGAACCGGAAAGAGTGGCGGCGTTTGGGGCGTGGGAACAATGGGACGCCAGATTAGGGCCTGGCCCGCTGAACGCGTTGTTCGCCACCGACCGGGCAATGGCCTTGGCCCGTGAGAACGGTGTCGGCTGTGTGGGGCTGAAAAATACCAATCATTGGATGCGCGCCGGAACCTACGGTCGTAGGGCTGCCGAAGCCGGTTTTGTGTTTCTCTGCTGGACAAATGCCGTTCCGACGATGGCTCCTTACGGCGGGCGTGACATCCGGTTGGGCAATAATCCATTGGTGGTCGCCGTGCCGAAAGCGGATGGCCCGATCGTCCTCGATATGGCGATGACGCAGTTTGCCTTTGGCAAGCTGGAGGTGGCCCGGCGCAGCGGCGAACTATTGCCGGTTCCCGGCGGCTTCGATGCCCAGGGACAGCCGACCCGCGACCCGACTGCCATTCTCGAGGGTGGGCGCGCTTTGCCCATTGGGTACTGGAAAGGCTCAGGATTGGCTTTCTTGTTGGACCTTACGGCCGCCTTGATCAGCGGTGGGCAATCCACCTATCAGATCGCGCAACACTCAATCGAATATGGCGTATCGCAAGTGTTCATTGCCTTGGACGTTTCCCAGGCCAGCAGTGCAGCGTTGGTCGAGCAAACTGTTGACGAGATCATCCAGGACCTACACGCGATAAAGCCAGACAGCGAAGGTCAGGAGGTTTTATATCCTGGGGAGCGTGTTCTCAGGACCCGGCAGAGGAACCTTGAGCAGGGTATTCCCATAGACGAGGCAGCCTGGCAGCAGATTTTGAAAATGTGACGAAAAGATCGTATAACAATCAAGAACCAAAGAACTTGGAGTCAAAAATGGAAATTCGATACTCACGAGATCCACAGAGTTTTATTAGAATGAGCACCGCCGAAATCAGAGAAGAATTCCTGGTGGACGATTTGTTTGTGCCCGGTAAAATCAAATTGGTCTATTCCAACGTCGACCGGGTGATTATTGGATCCGCTGTGCCCACGAATCAACCTCTGAGCCTTGAGGCCGGCGCGGAGCTGAGAGCCAAATACTTCGCGCAACGGCGAGAACTTGGCGTCTTCAATATCGGCGGGCAAGGCAGCATCATAGTCGATGGCCATGAGTATGGGATGGCGGCTCAAGAGATGCTGTACATTGGCCGGGGCAGCCAGGCGATCAGCTTTTCGAGCGCTGACGTGCGTCAACCGGCCCGGTTCTACATTGTCAGTCTCCCGGCCCATAAAGAATACCCGACGACCCATATTCCCAAAGCTCAGGCCAACCGGATCGAGGCTGGCAGCAAGGAGGCGGCCAATGCGCGAACGATTTACCAGTACATCTACGAAGGCGGCGTGCCAAGCTGCCAACTTGTGATAGGCTTCACCGAGTTGGCCCCCGGCAGTGTCTGGAATACGATGACGGCGCATACACACGAGCGCCGTTCGGAGGTGTATTTGTATTTCAATCTGACCGGCGACAACGTGGTTTTTCATCTGATGGGAGACCCCCATGAAACCAGACACATCGTGGTCAGAGATGGGCAAGCGGTGATCTCTCCCAGTTGGTCGATCCACGCCGGAGCTGGCACCAGCAACTACAATTTTGTGTGGGCTATGGGCGGCGAAAATCAGGCTTTCGATGACATGGATCCCGCCCCGTTGGATCAGGTGGCCTGAGCTTATGCTTTTACCGCGGAGGTCGCTGAGGACGCTGAGAAACTAAAAAAAGTCTCTGCGCTCTCCGCGTGCTCGGCGGTAAAATTCAGATGACCTACGTAAGCCCTGCGGATATTTGACAAGCGCGCGATTATTAGTACCATTCACTGTTATTGTTGGAATGTAACACAGGTCAGTGGGATACGAAAAGGTACAGTGACCCAATTTACTGGAAAGGATGGCGTGTTGTATGGTGTCAAAAGACACATCCGACGAAACTAATTTGTCCCAGACGGTGCTAAAAGCGCTCGATGTTTTGGAATGTATCGCTCTGGCCGAGCAGCCTTTATCGGCGGCAGAGGTGGCAAAGCTGTGCCATATCTCTCGTCCCACGGCGTACCGGCTCATCTGTACGCTGGCCGCCCGTGGTTATGTGGCTCAGGCTGATGCCACCCATTATCGTCTCGGCATCCAGGCTTTGAGCCTGAGCCAAAACGTGCTGGATTCTCTGGAATTGCCCGAGTTGGCGCAGCCCTATCTGCGTCAATTGAGCGATAGTTGCAGCGAGACGACTTATTTGTCCATGTTGGATGACGACACTATCGTCTATGTGGGCAAAGCCGAAAGCTCACAATCTCTGCGGACCGATACCAAGATTGGCTCGCGCAATATGTTGCATTGTTCATCGATGGGCAAGGCCATTCTGGCGTTTTTGCCTGAAAGTGACCGAACTGGTCTTATCGAGCGATTGGACCTGATCGCCAAGACCAGAAACACGATCACGGACCGGGCCATGCTGCGCGAGCATCTTGATGCTGTTCGCGCGCAAAAGTTTGCCACGGATGATGAGGAAAGCGAGGATGGTATCCGCTGTGTGGGTACGCCGATCTTCGATCGCACCGGCCGTGTCTTTGCCGCGATTAGCCTGTCGGGGCCAGCGTACCGCCTTTCGATGCCCCGGCTCGTCGCGTTGTCCGATTTGGTCCTTGAAACGGCCACTAACATTTCCGCCCGTTTGGGCTACGTGCCGCAAAGCTGAGACCATTCGCCATTTTGCAGAGTCCCCATGTGGGATTCTACACCGGTAATCACGAAAACGCTTGCGCCGGATCATAATCCGGCGCTGCGCGGACGGCGGATTATGATCCGCCTTAAGCGTTGAAGTAAGACCACTTCTGGAGGGGGTACCAAATGAGTATTTTGGAGTCATTCAAGCTTGATGGCAAGGTCGCGCTTGTCACCGGCGCCGGGCGCGGTTTGGGGCAGACGATGGCCATTGGCCTGGCCGAAGCAGGCGCGGACATTGCTGGGCTCGACGTCATCTCCCTTGAAGAAACGCGAGCTGAAGTGCAGGCCCTGGGACGCCGTTTTTTGCCGGTCACATGCAATCTCTGCGATGCTCCAGTCTCAGAACTGTATGAAAAGGTCGGGCAGGTGGTGCAGGGGCTAGGGCGATTGGATATCCTGGTCAACAATGCGGGCATTATCCGCCGCGCGCCGGCCCTGGAGTTCAGCGAAGCCTATTGGGACGACGTCATCCAGATCAACCTGAAAGCGATCTTTTTCCTCTCGCAGGCTGCGGGCAACGTGATGGCCCAACAGGGGAGCGGAAAGATTATCAACATCGCCTCGATGTTATCGTTTCAAGGGGGTATTCTGGTGCCGTCGTACACCGCGGCCAAGAGCGGCGTGGCGGGGCTGACCCATGCCCTGGCCAACGAGTGGGCAAGCAAAGGCATCAATGTGAATGCGATCGCGCCCGGTTATATGGCCACCGACAATACCGCCCCCTTACGCGCCGACGAGCAGCGCAGTCAATCCATTCTGGAGCGGATTCCTGCCGGTAGATGGGGCGTTCCGGCTGATCTGAAAGGGCTGGTTGTGTTTTTGGCGTCGGCGGCGTCGGATTATATGTACGGTTCTGTGGTCCCGATTGACGGCGGCTGGTTAAGCCGTTAGCAGAGACCTCACCGCAACGTGCCCTGGTTTAATCGCAGCGCAGGCTCGTCAAAAACGAGCCTGCGCTTTTCATTTACCGCAGAGGGCACAAAGGCCTCACCGTGCTCTGCGCTGAGATGTGGGTAATCACCGGCTATGTTTTCTATTCGTGGAAACTGGTGTAGACTTGGGGTGATGCGCTTAGGGGAGGTGCATGTGGAAGTTCGTGTGGATTTATGTGTTACTCTGAAGTTGGAGGAGATGCCATGGCCTATCGTCGTATTGCAACACTGAAAACCGCCGAGGCGTTTCAGGGGTACCTGGACGAATCCGGCATT
>JAFGEY010000443.1 GCA_016931365.1 Anaerolineae bacterium | reverse complement strand
GACGGCCTACACGCTGCCGCACATCATCGCCACCGGCGAATACGACGTGGTGCTGACCGCGTTCAATTACAGCCTGCTGTGGCAGGAAGCGACGATCGCCGTGCTGCCGGAAGCCCAAAAGCAGGGCATGGGCATCGTCATCGGCTCGCCGCTGCAGCAGGGCGCATTGGCGCGTTGTTACGTGGACGAGGTTGAGCATGGCGCGCGTTGGTTGTCGCCGCCGCGGCGGGCGCAGTTCAAGCGATTGTACGCACTCGTCGCCGACCTGGGTATCACCTTGCCCGAGCTGGCGCTACGTTTCGTGATCTCGAATCCCGACATCTCGACCACATTGATGGGCGCGCGGTCGGTGCAAGAGGTGGAGGCAAACGTGCGTTCGGTCGAAAAGGGGCCGCTGCCCCAGGACGTGCTCGACGAAATTCGGGACATCGCGGCGATGGTGCCGTTCAGGCCGTTTGAAGAACCGTTTGGCTTGCCCTTTGGTCGCCCCTATAAAGGGCCGGGACAGGCATAGTAGGAGGATGCGATGAAGGGCATTTTCGTCACCGCCAAAAACCAAACCGCCATCCTCGATCTGCCGGAACCCGCGATCGGCCCGTACGAGGCGCTGGTGCAAGTCGAAGCGTGCGGCATCTGCAACAGCACGGACTGGAAAATTATCCACGGCGAGTTTGTGAGCGGCACGTTTCCAGTTCTGCTCGGCCACGAGTCGGCGGGAAGCGTAATACAAGTCGGTGAAAAGGTGCGCAGTTTTAAGGTTGGAGACCTTGTGCTACGTTCAACGCTGCGCGACGGGCACGTCCCCTATCCCGGCGGGCGAAGCTGCTGGGGCGGTTTTGTCGAACGGGCGATTGTCGCCGATGTGTGGGCGCAACAAGGTGCTGCCTACAATTCGTTTCCTCATCCTCAACAGGTCGTCCCACCATCCATCTCGGCTGTCCAGGCTGCGACCTCGATCACACTCAAAGAGACGTTGAGTTGCCTGTACAGCACCGACGTCCAGCCCGGCCAATCGTTGGCCATCGTCGGCACCGGGCCGGTGGCGCAAACGCTGGTGTTGTTCGCCAAATTGTCCGGCATCAGCCCGGTGGTGGTCTTGGGCCGCCGCGCCGGTTGGGCCGGACGCTTTGCTGCCCTCGGCGCAGACGGTTATGCAACCGCCGAGGACACCCCGCCGGAGGTACGGGTTATTCTAGACCACGGCGGCTTTGACCGCGCCATCGAAGCCGTCGGCGCGCGCGACGCGCTGGCGCGCTGCCTGGAGGTCATTGCGCCCGCGGGAAAAATCAATATCTATGGCGTCGCGCCGGAATCGGAGCCGCACCTGTCGAAACACCTGGCCGATCCCCGCGTCTTTCACGGCAAGGTCGCCGAGGCCGAGACGCACGAGCAACTGTTTCGCTGGGTCAACGAAGGTAAAGTCGATCTCGATGACTGGATCAGTCACACCCTGCCCTGGCGCGACTACCGGCGCGGGTTCGAGATGGTGCAAGACAAGACGGCCAACAAGGTCATTTTGACCTGGCAGTCGGACAATTGACAAAGGACGGCGTCCACCTATAATTGGCATTCATGCATCACATTTCACGTTTCACGCATCACACTCTTTACGACACGACTAATAAAGGAGAAATTCAATGTCCGAAAAAATTCGCATCGGCGTCATCGGTGTCGGCCAGATCGGCAAGCACCACCTGAACACCTACCAGAAAATCGAAGGGGCGCAGATCGCCGCCGCCGCCGACATCAATGAGGCAGAGCTGAACCGCGTTGGTGAGACCTATGGCATCGCTGACCGCTACACCAATTTCCGTGACCTGCTGGCCCGCGACGACATCCAGGCCGTCGACGTGTGCCTGCACAACAACTTTCACATGCCCGTCACCGTCGCCGCGCTGAAGGCGGGCAAGGACGTGTACTGCGAGAAACCGATGGCGGGAGCCTACATCGACGCGGAGCGGATGTACAACACGGCGCAAAAGCTGGGCCGCAAGCTGTCGATCCAGCTCAGCACGCTGTACGCCAAAGAAACCAAAGCCGCCCGCTGGCTGATCGACAACGGCTACCTGGGCCACGTCTACCACGCGCGCTCCGCCGGTTTTCGTCGCCGCGGGCGGCCCTTTGTCGACGGCTACGGCAGCCCCTCGTTCGTGCAAAAGCACAATTCAGCGGGCGGCGCGATGTACGATATGGGCGTCTACCACATCGCCCAGATGCTCTACCTGCTCGGCAATCCGCAAGTCGAGCGCGTGACCGGCAAGACCTACCAGGAAGTGGATATGGACGAGGGCCGCAAGACCTCCAGCGGCTATAACGTCGAAGAACTGGGGCTGGGCTTTGTGCGCCTGGCGGGCAATATCTCGCTGGACATCATCGAGTCGTGGGCCATTCTGCTGGACAAATTCGAGGGTTCGGTGGTGGTCGGCTCAAAGGGTGGTGTGCGGTTGGATCCGTTCGGCTATTTCCACAGCGTTGGCGACCTGGATATGAACGCCACGACCAACCTGGACGGATTTATGTACCGTGTGCACAACGTGCAGGGCGTCGGCGACGAGTACGACGGGCCGCAGCAGCACTGGATCGCTGCACTGCAAGGCCGCGTTGAACTGCTGCCCACCGCCGAACTGGCGCTGAACACGATGTTGATTTCAGAAGGGATTTACTTATCGGAGAAACTGGGGCGCGAAGTGACCGTCGAAGAAATACGCGAAATGTCGGTATCGACATCGGTCAAGTTGTAAAATCAATCGGGGCGAGGAAATCTCGCCCCGATTCCTTTACCCCAACAGCAGATACGGCTGCTCGACCAACTGGCTGATGCGCTGCAAGAACCGCGCTGCCGGCGCGCCATCGGTCAGGCGGTGATCAAAAGCCAGGCTGAGTACCATCATCGGCCGGGCCACGATCTGGCCGTTTCGCACCACCGGTTTTTCCACGATGCGCCCCACGCCCAAAATCGCCGCTTCAGGCAGGTTGATTACCGGCGTAAAGGCATCCACACCATACATGCCCAGGTTGGTGATGGTAAACGTGCCGCCGCTCAAGTCATCAGGTAAGGATTTGCCCACCCGCGCCCGCTCGACCAGGGTGCGGAATTCCTCGCCAAACTGCCGCAGCCCCTTTTTGTCCGCGTCGCGGATCACGGGCACCAGCAGTCCGCGCTCCGTATCCACGGCCATGCCCATATTGATATGCGCCAACTGCTCAATTGTTGCGCCGTTCAGGCGGACGTTCAGGTAAGGGAACTCGCGCAAAGCGCGTGCGACGATGATCGCCAGCAGGTCGTTATAGCCGGGCGCAAACCCCCATTCCTTGCTGACTGCATCTCTGAGCCGGGTGCGCACCTCGACAAACGCCGTGGCATCCACTTCGGTCATCAGAGTAACACGGGCGGTGGCGTGAACGCTGTAAGCCATCCGCTCGGCGATAATGCCGCGCAAACCGGTCATTGGCTGGGTGGCGGACACCTCGGCTGGCCCAAGTTTGATCGGCGAGGCCGCCGTCGCCGGAGACGGGACCGTCTCCACTGCCGCTACTGGCGCGGCAGTGGAGACGGTTGGTGCCGCCGCAGCAGCAACATCGGCTTTGGTGATCTTGCCGCCAATCCCCGTTCCAACGACTGCCTTTAACTCGAGGTCCATCTCGGCAGCCATTTTCATGGCCACCGGCGTTGCCTTGGGCACATTCTCGACGAAAGCTAATACATCTCGTTCGACAATCCGCCCGTTCGGCCCGCTGCCCTGGATTTGCGTCAAATCGGCGTCTAGTTCTTGGGCGCGCTTGCGGGCGCGCGGCGAAGCAAACAGACGCTCAGATGGGCTGGCCACAGTCTGAATCATTGCGGCGGGTACACCGAAGGATGGAACCGCCCGCTCTTCAACCGGCCGCTCCTTCTCCCTTGTTTCCTTGTTCCCTTCTTCCCCAATCTTTTCATCCTTTGTCGCCGTGATGATCCCCACCGGCGTCAACACCGGCGCCGTCGTTCCGGCTGGCACGATAATTTTGCGCAAATATCCTTCTGCCGACGCTTCCACTTCCAGCGTCGCCTTGTCAGTCTCAACGGCAAAGAGCGGCTCGCCGCGCTTGACCGCATCCCCTTCCTGCTTGAACCACTCAACAAGTGTGCCCTCGTTCATCGTCTCGCCCAAGACGGGTAAAATAATTTCGGTTGCCATCGTTTCTCCTATCAATCGCAAATTGCAAACCAGCGTTGCTATTTGCAATTTGCTATTCTATGCCAACACTTGGCGTATGCCCGCAATCACCGCATTGACATTCGGCACCGCCGCGTCTTCCAGCGGTTCGCTCATCGGCACGGGCACGTCGGCGGCACAGACGCGGACGACGGGCGCGTCCAGCCAGTCGAATAATTCTTCCTGGACGCGCATGGCCAGCTCGCTGATGAATGAGCCGGTCTTGTAGGCTTCCGAGACACCGACCACGCGCCCGGTCTTTTTCACCGATGCGGCCACGGTGTCCATGTCCAGCGGCTTGAGCGTGCGCAAGTCAATCACCTCCACGCTGATCCCTTCAGCAGCCAGCTTGTCGGCGGCCTCCAGCGCGCGAAAGACCATGCGGCTGTAGGTGACGACGGTCACGTCTTTGCCCTCGCGCTTGACATCGGCGACGCCAAAGGGGATGATGTAATCCTCGTCGGGCACGAAACCCTTGACGCCGTAGAGCATCTTGTGCTCGATAAACATCACCGGGTTGTCGTCGCGGATGGCCGCCTTGAGCAAGCCTTTGGCATCATACGGTGTAGAGGGCATCACCACGTAAATGCCGGGGAAATGCGTCCACAGCGCCTCGAGCGACTGGGAGTGGTGGGCGGCGATACAACGCCCGGCGCCGCCTTCGGTTCTAATCACCATCGGCACAGTGGTTTTGCCGCCGAACATGTAGCGGTTTTTGGCTCCCTGGTTGGCGATCTGATCCATGGCCAACGGGGTAAAGTCCACATACATGATCTCGGCCACCGGGCGCAGGCCGGACATAGCCGAGCCGACCGCCGCCCCGCCGATGGTCGCTTCAGAGATGGGCGTGTCGCGCACACGCTTCTCGCCAAACTCTTGCACCAGGTCGCGGGTGGCGCCGTACGCGCCGCCGTAGAGACCAATATCCTCGCCCAGCAAGAACACGGCCGGATCGCGCTTCATCTCGTCGCGCAGCGCATCGCGGATGGCCTGCCAGTAAGGGATTTCGTGCCCACCAACATTTTGGGCCTTGATCTGATTGCGCAACTCGCGCTCGCGTTTTACATCGGTATCGGTCCATTTGAATGGCGCATAGACAAACTGCTCCAGCTCGGAGGGATCGGGCAGCGGTGAAGTGAAGGCAAAGTCGGTTGCTTCCTTGATCGCTTGCTCGACCTGCGCTTGCAGGGCGTCGATCTCGGCCTGGGTGGCCACGCCGGCCTCGACCAGCCGGGCGGCAAACGAAGGAATCGGATCGCGTTCCTTCCACTCGGCCTCTTC
>JAFGEY010000442.1 GCA_016931365.1 Anaerolineae bacterium | reverse complement strand
CCGCGGCTTGATCGGCAAGTACTGCAAGTCGCTGGGAGAGCAAGCCGCCGCATAGAGTACAAATCTTTTTCTTAAAAGCTATAGCAGATGCAAGAGCCAAACCTTCAGTCTTGGATTTCTCAACAAGTCCCCTGATTTGTTCAGCCAACTCAGACTGCAAATCTGGTCGATATTCAAACAACAAATCAAAGCCTGTTTATGCCGACGGTAAATTCGCTGACAAAGGTCGGGAATACCTGATTCGCTCACAATATGCCTCCTGAGCATAGCGATGTAGTGCACAATCAACGTGTAAACCTCGGACACCAACCGAGATCGAAAAGATTGACAAACAGACTCTAGAATTGTCGCAATCTGATCATAGCGAAAAGGAATGTAATAATCAAGGGATGGCGAATGACCATCAGGCGTCAAATAGATATACACTTTTTTTGCATCAGGAAATGCTTGTTCAGCCAACTCTGAATAATGACGTAATTGATCCGAATGCTCTTCAGACACAACCTTGTTCTCAACGACACAAACAAAACGGTTGTCGAAATCACGAATCAAAATATCAATATGCCGCCATTCTCGTTCAACTGTAGCCTGATCAAGATCGAGTAAATCGATTTCTAGGGGACTGAGAGGCGGATTATCCGCCTGTCTCAACACCCCGACAAGAAACCGTTTCAGGATAATGTCTTCCAACCCATGATTACGAGTTGGATCGAGCAAAAACGCAAGAAAATCAGAATGGCGCGACTCTTGATTGACCACCCCAATCGCCTCAAAGATGTTAAACTCGGCTAACAAAGCTTCAAGCTGCTCAAATTCTGGGTCATCGAAAACAAGTGCTTCAAGCAAAGTGCGCTCACTCATTGCTATACTCACCTTATGCTGATCGACTGCCCAGCCTGAATCGTCACCAGATGCGACAAGACAAGAGTTTTCCCGTCCCATGTCGCAGATACAGTCTGGTCATTCAAAACAACACGGGGCGCAGATGTAAATTCCACACTCCCCAACCTCAATGTTTTCAACCTCAACTCGCCATACGTCACCGATAACGTCACCGTCCAACCCTGCCCGTCGCGTTGCTGCGCGAAACTGCCCCAGCCCCCATCCAGCGACCAGAAACAGCGAAAATCGTCAGCGTTGAGGCGCGGCGAGAAGCCAATGTGCCCCTGCCCGGCGTCGAACTCGAACCCGGACAGCGCCGTGATCAGTCCCCACGAGGCCATCGAGCGCGCATAGTGGCTGCCGCACTCGAACTCGTTCCACGGGTTGCGCCGTTCGCCGTCGTGCCGCTCGCGCACGCCCTTGACGATGCTCAACCCTTCATCGACAAACCCTTCATAGATGAGATGGCTCGCCACCTGGTACTCGATGCCGCACCACACCTCGTCCGAGTAGACAAAGGGCAGTTCGGGCCGCCCGCCGCGCGGCCAGGTACACAGCAGCAATCCCCGCTCGTCGTTCAGCGCATAGATGCGCTGCGGGTTGGCGTGATCCCAGAAATCGCTGCGCCAGTTATAACGAAAAATGGATTGCAGCGCTTGGCGGACGTGATCGCCCTCGAACAGATGCTCCAGCCCGGCCAGCGTGGCCAGCCATTGGCCCAGTAGTTGATCCGACAGGCACCCCTCGCCATACTGGTACTTGGGTTGGTCGGGCACCTGCCCGCCCATACTCTTGTCCAGCGCCAACGGCGATGTCTTGTACGCCTCTGGATTGACCTGCTGCACGTAAAACTCGCCGTTGAACAGCTCGGCGTCCATCTTGGCGCGGCCGCGCTCGTACAGAGCGCGATAGTCGTCGGCCAGCGCCGCCTCGCCGAGATGGCGGGCCATCGCTTCGGCGGCGCGCAGCGCGCCCAGGTAGAAACTGCCCATCAAGGTGTTCGGCCCCCAAAACTCGATGTCATAGGTGTTGTGCTGCACGCCCTCCATCACCCCGTCGCGATCGAGGTCCCAGGCCGCCCAGGCGTAGGCCAGCGACTTTTTGACCTGCGGCCAGATCGATTTCAACCACTCGTCGTCGCCGCACAGTTTCCAGTCGCGGTAGACCTTGAGCAGGCCGCCCATCTGCCCGTCGGCGGCAGCATGAAAGCCCCACGATGGCGTGCCGAGCGGCAACTGGATGCGAAAACCCATGTGCCCGTCCTGGTCGAGGTTGTAGGTGTAATCGGCGCTGCGCATCGAGCGCTCGAGCGCGGGGAACAAAAAGGCCGCCGCCTGGGCATAGTTCCAAACGTGGGTGCAAGACCCCTCGCAGCAGCCCGACGTTGTGTGGCAACCCTCAAAGCCGTAGAACGTACCATCGGGCAAGCGCAGGCAGGTGGTCGTCTTGAGGGTGGACATCTGGCTCGACGCTGCATCGAGGACATAGGGAGGCAGCGTTGAAGAAAACAGCGTATCGTGAAACAGTTTTGTGTCTGTGTACAACCGCGCCGCGTGTTGGGCAACATATTCAGCGACCGCCCAGGCGTCAGCAAACTGGATCGCATAATAGTTCTTCCACACCGGGCGGGGCAGTTCTTTGCCGTCCATTCCCAGCGGCATCTGGCCCCAGTACTTGACGAAATTGGGGAAATGCCAGCAGATGGACAGCGGCAGCGTCACCGTTTCGCCGGGTTCGACGGTCGCCTTGAGCACGATCGAGCCGACATCGCCGGCGCCATCTGGAGATGGCGAGCCGTCCGGCGCTGAATCGTCGTACACGCGGTCGGCCAAAGCGCCGCTGGTCGAAAACTCGTCCCAGAACTTGTGCAGCGCATCGAACCACGCGCCGCGAAACCAGCAGGTTTGATGATCGACGTTGGGCCACCAGGTGATCAGCGCCATCGTGCCATACTTGGGATCGTCGGTGGGATGTTTTTCGCTGTGGAAAAAGAGGCCGCGCGCGCCGCCGCCGTCGCGGTAAATGTTGACGCTGCCCCCCACCGGCGACGCGTCGAACGATCCTTCGCCCGCATAGCCGACCGCGTTGTACAGGTTCGCCGCCAGCGCAACCTGAACCGGTTTGGAGCCGGGATTGCTCAACTTGAAATGAAATATCGCCGCCGGCAAGCCGGAATCGTCGGCATTGAGGGGAATAAAGGGATTGAAAGCCTCCAGCGTCACCCGGATGGGGACAGTGGGATCGTCCAAGTCGATCCAGGCCAGGGGATACTCGCCGTGAAAGGTACACTCGCGGAAATGCGGCAGGCCCGCGCCGTTGTCGCGCCCGACGCCAAAGCCAAAGCCGCGATAGGTGCCCGGCCCGCCGCCGGAAAAAGGCGGCTGCGGCGGCCCTTGCACGACCTTGCACACCGGCGCTTCGCCTTCGGCCTGCGCCCAGAGGGTGAAAAAGGAGTAGGGCATCGCGCTGCCGATGTTGGGCCGGTTGAAAATCTCCCAATCGATCAGCGCGCCCGTACCGGACAGCGACACGCTCCCCGTGCCGATCCCGCCGAGCGGAAAGGCGATTTGCGACAGCTTGCGCCCATTATAGGGGGGCAGCGTCCCCAATTGATCCGACTCGTCGCGCGTATAGCCAACCTGCTTCATTGCAGACTCCTTACTTGACTGACCCGACCATAGATTGCTGAAAGCCCCAAAGGCGTCAGAAATCAATGTTCAGGCCAGTAAATGCTTACTCGACTTTACCTCATCGCATACGCTTGGTCATGCGGGCCAACGGTCAAAAAAACGACCGTCTTGTCTGCCAAACCTTCGCAAAAGCAATACTCACACTCCGAGATAACACGACATTCTTCGCAAACAACAAAAATGATACGAAAGTTGAGATCGACACGAACGCTACGACATCCTTGCAAGTTCAATTTTCCGCTCACATCAGCGAGCAGTTCGGTGTTTGTGTAGGGATCTGCAAGCAATCGCTCGATCCGTTGCTTGATGCGCTGGCGCAAAGAAGCATACCTGCGCAGATTGTCCACAAAGCCCACCGACGACGGTCGGCGGTCGGCCGTCAGCGGTCAATTCAAATCCACCTCGACCTCACGCCCAAGCTCCGCCGAGCGTTGAATCGCGTCAAGCACGGCCATCACGGTCAGGCATTCCTCCCCGGAGGCGATCATCGACGCTGCCGGATCGCGGATGCAGTCGATGAAATGCCGGCGCGGGTTCAGCCCTTCGCCCGCCTCGACTTCCTTGATCTCGACCGCATCGGTGTGCAGTTCGCCCCAGCGCGGCTCGGAAAAGACTTTGGGCGGATAAACCTGGAATCCGGCCTGGGTGCCAAAGATGCGCACGTTGATCTCGTTGTCCTGGTTGGCCGCCCAGCTCACGTCAAAGGCAGCCGCCACGCCGTTTTCAAAGCGTACAAACGCCGACGACAGCTCGTCGATGTCGTACTTGATGCCGCGTTTGGCAAACTCGTCGTTCCACAGGTTGCGGTAGCTTGCCGCCGAGACGGTCAGCGGCCGGGGATTGCCCATCATCCACCAGGTCAGGTCAAACATATGCACGCCGATGTCAAACAAGGCGCCCGCGCCGGCCTTGGCCCGGTCGACAAACCACGCGCCGCGCCCCATCGAGCCGCCGGACGAAAAATGGATTACCGGCACGCCACGACGGCGAATCCAGGTCGTGCGCGCATAGTAAATATCGCCCAATTCGCCCCGCTCGACCAAGCCGTGCAGAGATAAATTTTCGGGCTTGAAGCGCTGGCTCATGCCGACCATCAAGCGCTTGTTCTGCGCCTTGGCCGTCTCGACCATTTTTTTGGCGTCGGCCAGCGTGGTCGCCATCGGCTTTTCGCAGTAGACGTGCAGGCCGCGCTCCAGCGCCTCGACGGCGATCTGAGCGTGCATAAAGTTGGGCACGGCGATGCTGATCGCGTCCAGGTTGGCGACGCCCCACAGATCGTGATAGTCGGTCACTACCTTGTCCGCGCCGTATTCTTTGGCGAATTGCAGCGCTTCCTCTTTGTTCAGATCGCACACCGCCGCCAGCTTGACGTTGGGACATTTGGCAAAATCTTGCATGTGATAGCGGCCCATGCCGGTGCCGATCACGGCAACTCGTAGCGGCATATCCATATTCATTTCCTCCAATCAGTGAAATATGGGCAGTTTTTCGCCCAGGACAGGCGTGGGATGAAGAACGTTGAGGTCCAGCCAGGCGTTGGTCATGGCCGCCACTTCGCGCCACCACCAAAAGTGAACGGCTGCATAAGGTTGCCGGTCGGCGGCGACACCCACTGCATCGATGCCCAGACTGTCGCAAAGATACAAAGCGCGATCCAGATGAAAGTGCTGGGTAACCAGAACGGCCTCTTGCACGCCGAAAATATACCCGGCCCGATAACAGGTGTCATAGGTGCGCCGCCCGGCATAGTCGAGCACGATATCCCCGTCGGGCACACCGAGGTCAAGAGCATACTGCCGCATCGCGCCAGGCTCGTTGTAATCCACAAAGCGATTGTCGCCGCTCATCAGCAGCTTGCGCACCTTGCCGCTTTGGTACAACTCGGCGGCCGTCCACACCCGATCGGCCAGGGCAGCCATGGGCCGTCCGTCGCGGGTGATGCCGGCGCCAAAAACAATCGCCACCGCGCGTGCTGGAACATCCTGAATCGTATAGATTCGCTTTTTGTACTTGAAATCCACCCACCAGCGGAGCAACAGCGGCGAAAGCGCAGCCAGGCCAGCGATCAGCCCGACCACCAGAGCGACCTTCCAGCCATTTCGCCGCCAACCGGCGCGCCTGGTTCGCGCACAAGATACCTGGTCGTCCCCAATCACCGGCTATCCCTCTAGCCTGCGCAATTGTCCCGCCGCGTCAAACCACTGCGTTGCGCAATAGTCCAACGCGTGCAGCACTTCCGGCGTCAGCGGCGACCTGGGGTGGCGCGACCGCGTCGAGATCGGCACGCCGCGTTTGCCCAGCAGGTATTTGCTGCCCTGCGGATGCACCACCCGCTGCGCCAGCTCCAACGCGCACAGGTGGGCTTGTAGGCGCTCGGCGTCCGGGTCGCCGGCCCGCCCCTTGTCGATCACCGCCGCCACCAGATCGGGCAGCCAGATCGCGGCGATGCCCATTGTGCCCGGCGCACCCGCACGGATCACGTCGAGCAAGTAGGGTGTGTTGGCCTGAAGCAACGCCAGCGGGGTATCTTGCGTGACCGCAAGCAACGCCGCGATCTTGGTCAGATCGCAGCTCGTCTCTTTGTAGGCGACAAAACGTCCACTCTGGGCCAGCGTGCGCACCAGATCGACGCCCAGGTGGTACGACCTCGGCACGGGACACTCGTACAAACCGAGCGGCGCATCAACCTGGCCAGCGAGGGTCAGGTAATACCTTTCCAGGTCAGCATCGTCGTCGCAAAGCTCGGGCACGACCAGCATCACCACGTCTGCCCCGACATCGGCCACCTGACGACACAGCGCGATGTGCGCCTCGACCGTTTCACCCAGGTTCCCTGTCGCGGCGACAGGGACGCGCCCATCGGCAGTCCGCACTGCTTCTCGCACCAGCGTCAGGCGCTCGTCGTTGTCGAGCAAATACATCTCGCTGGAAAGGCAATTGGCATACAGCCCGCCTACCCCGTGCTCGACATACCACTCGATCATCGCGCGATATGCGCCCAGATCGATTTTCAGGTTGAAATCAAATGGCGTGACCATCGTCGGCCACGCGCCGCCGTATGTGTTCATGATGTTTTCCCTCGTCGCCGGCGTGTCTGCGTTTTCGGCGCGCTGCCACGGTAGGCCGGCGCGAGCACGCTCCAAATCTGACAGCGAGAGCGGTCGAGAAGGCGCGCGCGGATGCGCGGGTCGATCTCGTTGATCGGCTGCGCAGTGGTGATCACCGTCGGCAGGCATGCATTGTGGCGATAATTGAATAACTGGTACAACTTTTCCCGTGCCCAGGCCGTCGCACTTTCCGTGCCCAAATCATCGAGGATGAGCAGCGGCGCGCGTCGAATCTGTTCAAAGAGTTTGTCGTATGAAATCGTGCTCTGCGGACTGAACGTAGCGCGCAGATGGTCGAGCAGGTCGGGCACAACGATAAAAATGGCCGGCTGGCGCTGCGCCGTACGATAATTGCCAATCGCCGCGGCGAGATGCGTCTTGCCGCAGCCATAGGTGCCGATGAACAACAACCAACCCTCCGGGTGTTGGGCAAAGTCCTGCGCAGCTTTGCTGACGTTGCGCAGATTTTCGCGCTCTTCGGCATCCAATTCATCTCGATCGAGGTCAAAGGTGCTAAACGTTTTATCCAGGTGCAAGGCCAGGCTACTCAACTCGGACTGACCATCGCTGATCCCGCTGGCGCGATAATCGGGCGCAAAAATGGGCACCACATGCACCAGGTCCATCGAGTTGAGGCGCGAGCGAATGCGCTCTTCGATCTCTTCCAATTCGCAGTTGGTGGTGATCACCGTCGGCAGTTTGGCATTATAGCGATAATTGAAAATCTGGAACAGCTTTTCGTCGGCCCAGGACGTATTGCTCTGTGTGCCTAAATCGTCGAGGATGAGCAATGGATGGCTGCGAATCTCTTCAAAGCGCTCGTCGTAGCCAATGGAACTGTTGGGGCTGTACGCCGAACGCAGATAATCGAGCAGGTCGGGTACCACAACAAAGAGCGCGGGTTTGCCCGCGTTGAGCCGCTCGTTGGCGATCGCCGCCGCGAGGTGCGTCTTGCCACAGCCATAGCCGCCGCGAAACATCAGCCAGTCCTGTGGCTCGCGCGCAAACTGCTGGGCGTACGAAAAAGCCCGGCGCAGGTTTTCCTGTTGAGCGGGGTTGAGTGCCGCCCCCTCCGGCACAAAAGAGGTAAACGTCATATGATCGAGGTGGTCGAGGTTGCTCATTTTACGCAGACGTTCTGCGCGCCGGCGCTCCATCTCTTTTTGCTTGCACTGGCAGGGAAAGAGCTTGCCAAAATCGGGATGGTCCACAGGCACGTCTTTGAGCACAAAACCCATATCCTTGCACAAAGGACAAATCTTTTGTTTAGCGATTGGATCGCGTTCCTGGTCCAAACTCTGCGAGTTTGCCAAACTCTGCCTCTCCCCGACTTGCCGGGCCGCCGTCAACACATCCAGGTCTGCAAGCGACTTCATCTCCGCTCCCTTTTCCCCCGAGCCAAGATAACCTGGCTAATGCCAATACCCAACAATCCTGTCAATCTTGTTCATCCTGTCCAATGGGATTCCCTCACAGGTATTATGGCTAATGTTTGATCGAATCGGCATACTCGCCGCCGACATAGCGCCGCCGTTCGCGCCCGGATTCATCCCCGCGCGCGCCTTCGCGCCCTTCGCGCGCCCAGCGTTCTAGAATGCCTTTGATATACGACCAACGGCGCACGTTCTGGGCCACTGCAATGCGAAACGCATCTTCAATCCATGCGGAGGGATAGGTACGTTCGGCCTCTTTTAGTTCATCGACCAACAGTGGTTGCAGCAGGCCGACGTTTTGCTCATAGAGCACAAAAATGTTGGGCCGGCTAGGCTCAAGCCGCGCCGAGGCATCGATGCTCTCCGGTTGCCACTCACCGCGCTCAATCGCCTCCAGTGTCGCCCGCCCGATCTCGCTGTTCAACAGATACAGCGTCTCGCCCGCCTGCCCCCGCACCGACACCTGGAGCAGCGTACCCCGCGCCACCGCGCGCTCGATGCTTTCGCGCAGCAGTTCAACCGCATCCAGCCGCGCATCTTGCAGGTTCTGGAGCAACGCCTGATCGCCGGCCAACTCGGACCAGGTCAGAACTTTGTGCGGCCCCTCTTTGTGTTGAAACGCCCACAGGCAGTACAGAGTAACCTTGAGTTCGAACAGATCGTCAATCTGGGGCAGCAAATCGCTGAAAAAAAGGTCCGGGATGGGCATGACCTTGAGTTTACCGTCGGGAAAGCCGAGAAAAGGGCGCATCAGTCAGCCACTTTCTGTCAATATTCCAGTTCCTGGTGAAAGATTTCGACGTCGCGAAATTTGGCCAGTTCCTTTTGAAAGTACAATGGCACCATGCCGGTGGGCCCATTGCGGTGTTTGGAGATCAGAATCTCGGCGATATTGGGCTGTTCAGTTTCCGGGGCATAATATTCGTCACGATAGATAAATGCAACAATATCGGCGTCCTGTTCAATCGAGCCGGATTCGCGCAAGTCCGACAGCATCGGTCGTTTGTCGTTGCGCTGCTCGACGGCGCGGGAGAGCTGCGATCCGACCACCACCGGCACGTTCAACTCGCGGGCCAGCCCTTTGAGCGAGCGCGAAAGCTGCGAGATTTCCTGCACCCGGTTGTCGATGCGGCGGTCGGTCTGCATCAACTGCAAATAATCGATCACGATCATATCCAGGCCGTGCTCGGCATACAACCGACGGGCCTTGGTGCGCAGTTGCATATCCGAGATCGACGGCGTGTCATCGATAAAGATCATCGTTTCCGACAGCACGCCCGTGGCTTGGATGAGCAACGGCCATTCGTCGTCGCGCAGATGGCCCAGGCGCAGCCGTTGTGAGTCGATGCCCGTCTCGGACGCGATCAAGCGTTGCACCAACTGCTCGGATGACATTTCGAGGCTGAAAATGGCTACCCGCTGATCGTACTTGCGCGCGGCGTTTTGAGCCATGGAGAGCATCAGCGAGGTTTTGCCCATACTGGGGCGCGCGGCGATGATGATCAGGTCCGACTTTTGAAAACCGCCCAGTAACTTGTCGAGCTGGCGGAACCCGGTCGGCACGCCGATCGTCTCTCCCTTGTGCTCGTATAAATAGCTTACACGGTCGTAATATTCGTCAACCACGTCGCGGATGGGCAACAGATCGCGCGAGGTATGACGCTGCGAGACGCCAAACAAAATCTGTTCCGCGTGATCGACCACGGCAGTAGCATCGTCGGTGTCCTCGTAAGCCAGTGCCGCGATCTCACCCGCCGCGCCGATGAGTTGTCGCAGCGTGCTCGTGCGCTCGACGATATGCCCGTAATACTCGACGTTCAGCGCCGTCGGCGTGGCATTGATCAATCCGGTGATATACGCCGCTCCGCCTATTTCGGCCAACTGCTCGCGCCGCTCAAGCTCATCGCACAAGGTCACATAATCGACCGCTTCGCCGCGTTCGCGCAAAGCCAGCATCGAGTCATACATCCAGGCATGTTTGGCGACGTAAAAATCGTCTGGGCGGAGAAAGGTGCTGACCCTGTAATATGCGTCCGGGTCGATCAGCAGCGCACCCAACACCGCGCGCTCGGCCTCGACGTTGTGCGGGATCATTTTGTCGGGGACAGCCCCCTCGGATTGTGTCTGTCGCCGGTTCTCGGCACGCCGATCTTGGGCGCGTCGAGCCACAGGCGATTTTACGCCCTCGGCTTGCGCGCGCGCCGCCGTCTGACCAGACCAAAACTCTGCGCTTTCTCCAGTAGCTTGATCGGATACGACCGCTTCATCAGCAGACGCGGGCGGTTCCTCTTGTTCCCAAAAATTATATCCGTCTTCGTGCGGCGCAAGCGGATCGCTCATACCTGTCACAGCCTCACCAACAACACGTCCAGACTAGAGCATAAAAAGCCGCATCCAAAATGCGGCTTTGAAAGAACTTGCCCGGCCTGCCCCGGACGGAGCCCAAGCCCGACAAGAGCCTGCCATGACCGAATTCCTGCCCAAAAAACAAGAATCTGACTGGTCAGGCGCTATTCATCGGTCAACCCATCCATATCAAGAGTGTCTACAAAATCGCGAAACTCGGACAACGCCTCTTCATCAAGCGGCATGTCTTCAGCCGGATAAATCCCTGCCCGCTCCATCACCGACTCGGCGACGTATATAGGCACTTTGGCACGCACTGCCAGCGCAATGCTGTCGCTGGGCCGGGCATCGATGTCGACCTCGCGGCCATCCTGCGCAACATGCAACAAAGCGTAAAAAATATCATCCTTCAGATCGTTGACCTCCACGTATTGCAGCACGCCCCCCAGGTCTTCGATGACATTTTTGAGCAAATCATGGGTCAACGGACGTGGGTGTTGAGGGTATCCTTGAAGTTCAAGCAGGATCGCGTCAGCCTCGGTAGAATGGATAAAGATGGGCAACTGGCGCTCGTCGCCGACCTCTTTGAGCAAAACTGCGCGCTCGGGGCTCATTAAGCTGATTCGAATGCTTTCAATGGTCACTTCGATCATGCTCATCCTCCTGGTCCGGGCAACCGGCTCTCTGCCCCACCCGATATGATTATATCACATTCCATGTGCCGCGACAAGAAAAGCCCGAACAGCACCAGCCCAATCCACGCCTGAAAACAGTATTGCTATGCAATATACACATATCTACGAATAAAAAAATTAAAAATTGTTCCAGTTTGTCATTTGACATTTGCCGCACTCCATGTTATCGTTTGCCCACACCACACAACGGACAATGGAAAGAACAATGACAGTTTACCTGGATGTGTCCGCAGCCGTACACGCACGCTCTGGCCTGGGACGCTATGCCGAAAGCCTGGCCCGCGCGCTGCTGGCTCAATATCCCGAACAACTGACCCTGTTTTTCAACCAGGATGCCACAATCCAGCCGTTGGCCGGGCTAGACCACGTACCCCGACGCACGATCCGAGCGGGATACAAGCGCTGGCGGACGCAGGTCTGGATCGGACAACTGCTGCGCCAAAACTTTGGCCGCCTCCTGCCAGGCGCGACGCTGTACCACGCCACCGAGCACCTGTTGATGCCTTTGTCCGGCATTCCCACCCTACTCACCATCCACGACCTGATCTTTCGACACTTTAGGCGAGGCCACAAACTACTCAACTGGGCTTTTCTCAACCTGACCGTGCCCCTCTTTTGCCGTCGCGCCGACGCGATTGTTGCCGTTTCCGAGCACACCAAAACTGACCTGGTTCGCTTTTACCGCCTCCCACCGGAAAAAATCACCGTGATTTACGAGGCCGCCGCGCCCAAGTTCGTACCCCAGCCCCCAGACAAGATCGAACAGGTTCGGCAACGCTACGGCCTGCCCGAATACTACCTGCTCACCGTCTGCGTGATCGAGCCGAAAAAGAACCACACCGGCTTTTTGCACGCCTTTGAACAGTTCAGCCGCGCGATGCCCGATCTGTATTGGGCAATTGTCGGCAGCAAGGGCTGGCTGTACGAAAGCTTTTTTGGCGCGTTGGAAAACTCGCCCGCTCGCACGCGCGTCATTCTGCCCGGCTACATTGCTGATGCCGATTTGCCTGCCGTCTATGCGGGCGCGCAGGCTTTTGTCTTTCCTTCGCTACACGAAGGATTCGGCCTTCCACCACTGGAGGCGATGGCCTGTGGCACGCCGGTTTTGAGCAGCGACCGCTCCAGCCTGCCCGAAGTCTGCGGCGATGCGGCGGTCTATTTCGATCCGCGCAACACCGATTCGATGGCGGCGGCAGTTCGGCGCGTACTGGCCGACCCTTCGTTGCGGCAGTCGATGTCCGGCCACGGTTTAGAACAGGCCGAACAATTTTCCTGGGCCAAAGCCGCCAGCGAAACCTGGCAACTTTACCAGACCCTACAAGGGCAACACCTGCGATGACCCGCTGGATCGAACCCCAACCCGTACACATTCCTGCTGCGCTGCAAGGTCTGTTTGGCGCAAATGAAATGCCCTTTGGCCCGCTGCTGGCCGAATTGCTGGCCCGGCGAGGCCTTGTCCAGGTCGACGACGCGCGAGCCTTTCTCGATCCAACATTGTACATCCCCACACCGCCTGATGAACTGCCCGACCTGATGCTCGCCGTGCAAAGGCTCGATATGGCTTTGAGAGAGGGCCACAAAATCGCCATCTGGGGTGATTTCGATGTAGACGGCCAGACGGCCACAGCATTGTACGTGCAGGCACTGCGCGCGCTGGGCGCCGACCTGGTTTATCACATTCCCTCGCGGCGCGAATCGCACGGCGTACACCCGGTCGGCGTGCAGCGACTAATCGATGACGGTGTTGAACTCATCGTGACCGCCGACACTGGTGTAGATGCGCACAAGGCGATCGATCTGGCCGTGGCGCACAATCTGGATGTGATCGTCACCGATCACCACGATCTGCCGGACACGTGGCCTGACGCGCTGGCTCTGGTCAACCCCAAACGCCTGTCCGCCGATCATCCGCTGTACGAGCTGCCCGGTGTCGGTGTAGCTTACCAGGTGATGAGCGGTCTCTATGCGCGTGCGGGGCGTCCCACCGAACACCTGCTCGATCTGGTCGCGCTGGGCATCGTCGCCGATGTGGCCACGCTGACCCCAGAAGCGCGCTATCTGCTCCAGCGCGGCCTGGACGTGCTGCGCCGCGCCGGGCGACTGGGCCTCAAAACGATGATGGCCCTGGCCAACGTCAACCCGACCCTGGTCAACGAAGAGGACATTGGTTTTACGCTGGCCCCGCGGCTCAACGCACTCAGCCGCGTCGGCAAGGATCTGGATGCGACCTCCGGCGTCGAGTTGCTGACCACCGACGACCTCACCCGCGCGCGCACCCTCGCCACGGCGCTCGAAGCGCTCAACGCGCAGCGCAAATTTCTGGTGCAAGAGACAACCGAGGCCGTCCTGACGCTGCTGGAGCGCGACCGCAGCCTGCTCGACGGCCCGGCCATTGTCGTCGCCGGCCCCAATTGGGAGCCGGGCATCGTTGGTATCGTCGCCGGACGGCTGGCCGAGCGCTTTAACCGCCCGGCGATCGTCTTTAGCGCACCCGATGAAGAAATCGCCCGTGGATCGGCGCGTTCGATTGAAGGGATCGACATCCATGCCGCGATCGCCGCCAACAAAGAGATGCTCTATCGTTGCGGCGGACATCCGATGGCGGCCGGCGTTTCCCTGTCCAGCGAACGCATCCCCGAGTTTCGACGCGCCTTGTGGCGCACGCTGACCCGAGCCGGCGTCGAAGCGGCGGAAAAGCAGATCCGCATCGACGCTTACCTGGACCTCCCACAGATTTCGCTCGATCTGGTCAAGGCGATCAATCAACTGGCGCCCTTTGGCCCCGGCAACGAGCAGCCCACCTTTGCCTTGCCCAACCTCGAGCTCGCTAACGCATCGACCATTGGCCGCACTCAAGAGCACCGCCGGCTGCGCGTGCGCGACCACACAGGGCGCGAAGAGCAGGTCTTTTGGTGGCAGAGTGCCAGTCTGCCTTTGCCAGAAGGGCGCTTTGATCTGGCGCTGCACCTGGGCATCAACACGTTTCGCGGGCAGGAAAGCGTACAGTTGACCTGGGTCGACGCGCGCACTGTCGCCCCCCCTACAGCGCCGCCCAGCATAGCGCCCAAGATCGAAATTTTAGATTATCGTCAGAATACAGAAAACACTGTAATACTGCGTTCATTGATCGACGAGGGCAAACCAGTGCAAACCTGGGCCGAAGGCATCCTGCCGGATGAGCTGCCCTCCGGCACAAACCCGCGCAGCCGCGCCGAGCTGGAACCATGCCCGACACTCGTCATTTGGACCACCCCCCCCTCGCCTGACGTATTTCAGCAAGCACTCAAAGCAGCGACTCCAACCCGGATCGTATTATTGTGCATCGATCCCGGACTGGACACACCGCATGCTTTTCTGGCGCGCCTGGCCGGGCTGGTCAAACACGCGTTGCAGGTGTATGATGGCAGAGCATCGCTTGTAGCGCTCGCCGCGTCGACCGCACAGACCGAGCAAGCCGTGCGTTTGGGATTGGCCTGGATGGCCGGCAAAGGCCAGATTCACATCACACGCCAGATCGGCGATGACATCTGGCTGGACAAAGGGCCTGGTTCATCAGTTCAGCCATTGGAGGCCATCCCAAGCCAACTAAACGCACATTTGCAGGAAGCAGCAGCCTACCGGCGGCATTTCACACGAGCTATTCCATTTGACAAGGCAATCTGTTCGTGATAGAATCCACTTTATAAGTTTACTGCACTTATAAACCGAGCGTTGCGTTTTGACTGTTGCACTAAAGCGTGTTATAATCTAGTTACTTTCAACTATGCACAACTCTGGTTTTTCAGTACACGCACCACGCACAAAACAGCATCATTCTCAAAGGAGAGAGCATGACCCAAGGTGAACGTCCCGCCTACACTGGAATTCGCACCTATCGCGATCCAGGTGGACGTTTTATGTTCCGATATCCTAAGGAATGGCGCCAGTTTGAGCTTGAGGATCATCGGGATGGTGTAATGTATTCCCCCGAATCAGAAAGTCCCAATACCTGGTTTGCCGTCTGGGCTTCAGAACTGCCCTATCCTGTTATGGCTGCCGATCTCGACGTGTTGCGCGAAGGGGTCAACGAAGGACTGACGCGCCTGGACGATCTGCACGTCGAGTTTGAATCCGAAGACGTGATCGGCAATCTGTGCCGCTTCAAACGCACCTATACCCTGACCGACCAAAGCCAGACCCGCAAACGCCAGGTGTGGATGATTTACGTCTACCGCTGGCTGTTTGTGTTAACTGCGCAAGGCGACAGCCCGGAAGCATATCAGCATTGGTCGATGATGCTGAACGATTGTCTGAACAGCTTTGATCTGGCCGATGCGCTGTGGTTTGCCAGCGATCCTGAAAAAATGCCGCTGGCAAAGTCTTCGTAGGGCGGCTTTCAATAGCTGCCAATCTTGGCGAGTATGGAAACTCGCCCTACAAAGGCAAATGCCGAAAAAGGAAAGGAGGACAGGATAGACGAAAATCGTCTGGGCAAAAATGGTTTATTTTGTCAATTGGGACCTGCACGTTGCAGGTCAAAGATGAGCAACACATTTTTTGAGGAGGAACGATGAACGAACTATCACGTAGAGATTTCTTGCGTCTGTCTGCTGTTGCGGCAGCCGGCGCCGCCGTTGCGGCGTGCACCAAGACGGAAGAACCCACCGCGGCCGTGGCGGCGACGAACACGCCAGCCGCCGAGGCCAAGGCCACCAACACCACCATCCCCACCCGCGAACCCACGGCAACCCCTGTCCCCACGCCGGTGGAAGTCAAGGAAGCGCCGGTGCAAGCCGCGCTGGTCAAAGACGGCAAGCTGCCCGCGTTGGCCGAGCGTCTGCCGCAGAACCCGCTGGTGATCCAGATGGCCTGGCAGAAACCCGGCAAGTACGGCGGAACCCAGCGCACCTTCCACGGCTGGCTGGCCGGCTGCCAGGAAGAGAGCATGTACGGCAACTCGATCATCCGCTGGGTGGATGACGGCCTGGGCATCGAAGCCGGGCTGGCCGAAAAGTGGGAAAGCAATGCCGACACGACCGAGTGGACCCTTTATTTCCGCAAGGGCATGAAGTGGTCGGACGGCGAGCCGTGGACGGTCGATGACATCATGTTCTGGTGGGAAGACATGGTCCTCAACCCGGATCAAGGCACCACCCCGCCCGACGAGGCCAAGTCCGGCATCGGTTCGGTGATGACCCTGGTCAAGGTCGACGACTATACGGTCAAGATGGTCTTTGACGCGCCCGCGCCGCTGACCGCCGACCGCCTGGCCATGTGGGTCAACTCGGCCATCGGCCCGCGCTGGCACGCGCCGCGCCACTATATGGAGCAGT
>JAFGEY010000441.1 GCA_016931365.1 Anaerolineae bacterium | reverse complement strand
TGAAAAACAAATAAAAACCCCGGGCAGTGGATGACACTGCCCGGGGTTCTTTTTTTCCGGCAGATTCTATGCCAGCCAGTCCTCCAGAGTCAAACCGGGCACCCGCTCAAAGTGTTGCTGGTTGTGTGTGATCAATGGCGCGCCATAATGCAGGGCAATGCTGGCGATTTGCAGATCCAGAGTCCTGAATTTTCACCATCCTGCTCCCGTCCGAGCCACCTGACGCTCTCGATTGGCGATGATCTCGTCTGCCAACGTGGCCAACTCGTCTTGCTCGCGCCACAAGCCAAACGCGGCCATGGCCGGGTGTATCTCTGCCGCTTGAACCTGGCAGAGCAGTTCAGCATCCTGACCCAACAACTGCGCCAACCGGCGTGTCATCTCTGACAGCCGTTCCAGACGTTCCCACTCGGCCGAACCGATCAAGGCCGCTACGGGACAGTCACGCCGCCGGATCAAAAACCGCTCGCCGGCCATCGCCCGTGAAACCAGTTCCGAAAATCGGCTTTTAGCCTCACCCATGCTGAACGCTTCCATCATCCATCCCTCGCAACGACAGGCGACGGCTCTGCCCCCAGGAACAAACGCTCCGCGCATCCAGAAAGATTTTTATGGGATGCCCAACCGTCCCGCTTGCTCGACGATCTGCCGGTTGACCGCTACCCGCTCCAGGAACGAGCGGCGCAGGGCCGGGTCGACGATTTTGTCTGCCCGCGCCATCACCAGTTCGTGGGCAGCGCGCAGCGCCGCCTGGGCTTGTTGCGTTTGTCCATTTGCCGACAGCGCCTGGCAGCAGATGAAATAATCGCGCGACGCGAACTCGACCCCCTCGACGCCGCTTTCCTGCAGGATGGACAACGCCTCTGCTGCGCAGCTGACTGCCTCACCGACCCGCTCGCCGGCCAAATAGATCGCCGCCAGGGTGGCCCAGTCGTCGGCCATGCGCGGGCGCATGTCCAGCGCGCGGCGTATGGCCAGCGATGCCTGCACCGCCTGCTCTGCCAGATCGGGCTGTCCCAGGCAGAGATAGACCTCACCCAGGTAGCTGTGATAGCTAGAGATCAGGTAGCGATCCTCCTGCGCCTCGGCCAGCTTGAGACCCTCGACCAGCGCCTTTTGGGCCACAGCATACCGACCGGCGTCGCGCAGGGCCAGTCCCAGGTTGACCAGCGCGTACGCCTGCCCACTCTGATCGCCGATGGATTGGGCAATCTGCAGTCCCTGTTGAAAGCACGTTTGCGCCTGCGCCAGGTCGCCCAATTCCAGATGCACGGCCCCCAGCCCCAGCCAGTCGTTCACCTCTTCCCAGCGGTTGCCGATGGCCTGCTGGATGGCCAACGCCTGGCGGTAATCCTGCTCTGCCCGGGCATAATCGCCCAGATCGAAATGCACCTGCGCCAGGTTCAGCAGGCCCACCCCTTCGCCGGCGCGGTCGCCGATCGCGCGGCGGATTTCGAGCGCCTGCTGATAGTGATCTCGCGCTTCAGCCAACTGGCGCTGGTAATAGCACGCGCCGCCCAGGTGATTGAGCGCCTCTGCCTGGCCCAGACGGTTGCTGCACGCCTGACTGAGGGACAACGCCTCCTGGTAGCAGGCGCGCGCCCGCTCAAACTGCCCCGTTTGGCGATGGACGGCGCCCAGCCCGTTAAGCGTCTGCACCAACACCCGCGCCTGCTCACCCTGGCAAGCCTGCCGATCCTTGAACAAGGCCAACGCCTGCTCGTACCAGCGGCGCGCCCGCTTGTAATCGCCCTGCCGCCGGGCGACCAGCCCGGCCTGCGCCAGGCAGCGCGCCTGGCCGATCTCGTCGCCGCGTTCCCAACACGCTTTGGCCGCCCGATTGATCGCCGCCTGCGCCTTTTTGAATTCGCCGATCGTTTCGTAATACTGCCCCCACAGATAGGCTGTCTCCTCGACCGGCGCCTGCGGGTGGGCTGCCAGCCCTTTGAGCGCGACCAGCTCTTCCTCGCGCCGGCCCAGGATATGCAGCGTCTCCACCTGCCCTTTGCGCCACTCCCAGCGATCCTCCAACTTGAGCGCCTCGCTGTAATTGTGCAGGGCGATCTCGTTGGCGTATTCCTGCTGCGCCTTGCGCGCCGCCCGCTCCAGGTAGATCATGGCTTTGTCTCGCGCGTGGCTGCGCCCATAGTGATAGGCCAGCGGCTCGACCGCGTCGGGCTGCAAGTGTTCCATCGCTTCACCCACCGAGCCGTGCAGCTCGCACCGCTGTTCATCCAGCAGCGTCTCATAGGTCACTTCTTGGGTCAGGTTGTTGCGAAAGGCGCATGACAGCGCGCCCTGTGGCGAGATTTCCTGGCGCACAAAGCTGCGCGTCTCCAGTTCCTTGACCTGTTCCAGCAATGCCGGCATGTCGGGGTGGACGGGGTGCGCCTGCGACAGCAGATTCAGGCCGGAGGCGCGCCCGATCACGCTGGCCACCTTGAGGGTCAGTTTGGGCGCTTCGACCAGCCGGTCGAGGCGCGACAGAATGGTGTTGTGGATCGAATCGGGGATGTCCAGGCCCGGAATACTGGCCAACGCCGCCGACAGCTCAGCGTCGGGAGCCAGCACCCAACCGCCGTTGCGCTTGAGCAAACAGCGAGCCTGTCGCAGCGCATCGAAAACCGGCCTGGACAGCGTCCAAATGCCTTCCTCCTGCGCCAGCCCGTCCGATTCCCGCAGCGCGTCTACCAGCTCGCGGGCAAAAAAGGGATTGCCCTGCACGCGCGCCTGGATGAATGACAGGGCCAGCGTCGAGGGCGCGCCTTGCAGCCGGCCGGACACCAGCGCGGCGATCCCTTCTGGCGCGAGTTCGCCCAGGACCAGATGATGATGATAGGGCAACCGGTTCAGGTCGGGCAGGAACGGAGCATCGGCGCGGTGGGTCAGCAGGAGCAGCGCCGGCGTCTGCGCCAGCGCCCAGGCCAGGTTGAGGGTCAGGCGCAGGGAGGCTTCGTCCATCCACTGAGCGTCTTCGATCAGCAAGAACAGCGGTCTGGACTGCGCCCAGGTTTGCACCAGTTCGGCCAGCAAGGTAAACAGCCACTGCTGGCGCATCTGCGGGTCGAGGGCGGCGGTGGTGGGGTTGTCGGCGATGGGCAATTGCAGCAGGTCGCCGAGTAGCGGCAGGCGAGTCAGCCAATCGGAGTTGAGGTGGTCGATCACGGTTTGCACGTGTTTGACCTGGCCGTTGATCCAGGCCATCACTTCTGACATACGCTCCAGGCTGGACGGCTCTTCGGCCATGTTGAACAGAGCGCGAAAGATCGCCCGCCAGGCAGCGTAGGGTTCGCCCTGCCCCGCGCTCTGGCAGGCCCCTGTCGCCACCTGCAAGCCGCGGTCGCGCGCCTCTTGGGCAAAGGTGGCGGCCAGGTGGCTCTTGCCCACTCCAGCCGTCCCTTCCAGGCGGACGATCTGCCCTTGGCCTTCCATCGCCTGGGTCAGCGCCTGGCGCATCTGAGCCAGCTCGGCGTCGCGCCCGGTCAGCGGAACGGCGAACGCCTGGGTGGCCGCTTGCAGCGGCTCGCGGCGCCGCTCCAGAGGACGAAAGACTTGCATCGGCTGCCGCTTGCCCTTGAGCGGGACGGTGTCCACGTACTCGAAACGAAAGCTACGGGCGGCCGCGTCGGCGACGCGCTGGCTGGCCAGCGTGCGCCCGGCGACGGCGGCTTCCATCAGCCGCGCGGCCAGGGTCACTTCGTCGCCGAGCACGCCATAGGTGCGGCGGGCCGGCCCGCCGTAATCGCCGGCGCGCATCGCTCCCTGGCTGAGGCCGATCTGGATGCCCGAAATGGCCGAACGCAGGTCGGCGGGCAAGGCGTGCAGTTCGAATGCGGCGGCGACGGCGCGCGCGGCGTCGTCTTCGTGAGTGCGCGGCGCGCCGAACGCGGCATAGAGATAGCTGCCCTTGTCGCCGGTGATCAACTGGAAGAGATAGCTGTCATAGCGCAGCAGGACGTTCTGCACCCAGTGGACGTAGGCATCCAGCTTGTGCTGTACCGCATCGTCTCCGTCATAGTCCAGCCCGCCGAACTTGAGAAAGAGGGCCACCGCCGGGCGCAGTTCGGCCAGGAAACGCGCCTGCCCGCTCTTGATCTGCTCATAGACCGGCGGCAGCACCCAGGGGCGGGCCTGCGTTTCGGTCAGCAGTGGAGCCTGGATGGACTCGCCCGGGCCGGGCACGGGAGCGTCGGCCCGCTCGCCGATGACGGCAAAGCGTTCGCCGGCAGCATCGCCCGGATCGACCAATGGGCCGGTCGCGCCCGGCAGATGAGCCGTGCCGGACGTTTGGGGCGCGAACGCGGTGTCTTGCCGCCATGTCTGGACGGCCCCCCACCGTTCGGCGACCTGCTCATCCACCACCACCTCGCCGCGCCCGGTCAGCTTGCCGGCGTGCGCCACGCGGTCGAGGGTGCGCCCAGCCAGCACGTCAATGGTCTGGATGGCCGGGTCGCCAACTGAAAAGCGCCGCGCCGGGCCGGCGGCGATCGAGACCTTGATTGCCAGGGGGACGCGGCCGCCGGAGGGCGTCTGGATGGCGGCAAAGCCCGCCATCACCCGCTGCATGGTCAATCCACAGGCGGCGGCGCGTACAGACCCTTGGGGTTTTCCCAAACCCGAAGGGTCTGCATCGTCAAACCAACAGGTGATGGCGTCGCCGGCAAAGCTGACCACGCTGCCGCCATAGCGGTGAATTTCATCGATGAGCGCGCCATAGACCAGGTTGAGGTTGCGGGTCAGTTCTTCGGCGGCGCGCCGCGAGCCGAGTTCGCGCACCAGCGCTTCGGTCAGCGGGGTAAAGCCGGAGATGTCGGCGAACATGGCCGCACCGGACGTACGCTCGGGCAGGTCTTCGCCGCGGGCGATGGCCCGGCAGCGATCCAGCGGGATGTAGGCAGTCAGAGCATCCATAGCGCCTCCTGTGACAACTGCTCGCTATTTCAACAACCTCAAGAATACCATAGTCTGAGCAGATTGGCAACAGAAATTGAGTGTGAGCGTGTGCACGACGGCGCCTCCTGGCGTTATCTGGCACAGTCTGGTTTCCCTCTTGCAAGGCAAACAAAAGATGATATAATCGTATTTAGAAACACCTCGTATCGCCGCCGCACTGGACGCCAAACAGCCTACGCCACCCTTGCTGTTTTCATCGCCCAATCGCGTCCATCCACCGACCGGACCGGTTGTTTGCTGTCACGTTTTGTCATGCCTGCATGGTATAACGAATTCAGACTGGCTGTGACAAACCGCTATGCCTTTTGCAAAGTTTCACATATATTTACAAGAGTACGCTGTTTTACGAAGGAGTTTGCCATGTCTCATTTGCGTGCTTTGCAAATATTCTCGCGTTTTCCCATTTTACACAAGACGAGTGTGCTTCTAGCCCTCTTATTATCGGTGATGGCCTTATGGTTGGGCATGCATGCACTCGCTTCTGATCCGCCAATAGTTCATGCCGATGGGCCGATTGGCTTGAATATCACCCCGTCCTGGATTTCTGGCGACAGCTGCAAAACTACGAGTGTGGTCTGGGGAGACGTGGATGGGGACGGCGATCTTGACCTGGCCGCTGGATGCCGGGAAGCAGAGGGCGGTTGGGCTAAAATCTACTTGAATGTGGGGGGAACCTTGCAAACCGCTCCGGCCTGGACCTCCGCCGACCAGGCGCCAACCACCAGTTTAGCCTGGGGAGATATGAATAGAGATGGCTACCTCGACTTAGCTGTTGGAAATGGCGCCCTGTCTTATCCGCCGTTCACCTGCTACCAAAGCAAGGTCTACCTGAACGTTGGAGGTGCCTTGCAGACCACCCCGATCTGGACAGCGCCGATCAGCGAATGTACAACCAGCATCGCCTGGGGAGACATGAATGGCGACGGGTATCTAGACTTGGCCGTTGGGAATCACGGTGATAATCTGAACGCGGTCTATCTGAATGTGGGAGGAATGCTGCAAACAACTCCTACTTGGGTTGCTGCCAACGTTGAACGAACCACCAGTGTGGCCTGGGGAGATATGAATGGAGATGGTCTCCTTGACTTAGCTGTTGGGAATGATGCAATCAGTTCGAACAAGGTTTACCTGAATGTAGGAGGAATGTTGCAGACTACTTCGACATGGTCTCCAGGCGTCATTGAAGCAACGCGTAGCCTGGCCTGGGGAGATGTGAACGGCGATGGACTTCTCGATCTGGCCGTCGGAAATGGGCACTTGCCTCATTCGCCCTATACAGGTTATCCAGACAAGGTTTATCTGAACGTCGGAGGCATGTTGCAGATCACTCCTACCTGGAGCTCCAATGATATTGACTGGACCGCCAGCGTGGCCTGGGGCGATGTGGACGGCGACGGCGACCTCGACCTGACTGCCGGCAATGGGTGCATGACTGATGCACCTTATACCTGTTACCCGAGCAAAGTCTACCTGAATGAGGGTGGTGTGCTACAGCCCGCCGCGGCCTGGGCCTTCAGTGACGGCTATGACGAAACTCAAAGCATAGCCTGGAGTGATATGGACGGTGACGGCTCCCTCGACCTGGCGGCTGGAAACTGGTCCCGTCCGAACAAGGTCTACCTGAATGTAGGGAGCACTTTGCAGACTATAGCGGCCTGGACTTCTGGTGAAAGCGACTATGCCGGCACCTGGAGCGCGGCCTGGGGAGACATGGATGGGGATGGCGACCTCGACCTAGCCACTGGAAATGGTGTCCTTGACTTTCCACCCGGCACTCTCTATCCAAACAGGGTCTATCTGAATGTGGATGGCATGCTGCAACCGGCTGCCGCATGGACAGCCTCCGTCACTGAAACCACCACAGGTATAGCCTGGGGAGATGTAGATGGCGATAACGATCTCGATCTGGCAGTCGGAAATCACGACACCCCTAGCAAGGTTTATTCGAATGTAGGAGGCACGTTGCAACTGACCTCCACTTGGACAACGTCCTTTACCATCAACGCCCACTGCGTGGCCTGGGGAGATGTGAATGGAGATGGGCGACTCGACTTGGCCATCGGGGGTAATGGGATCAGGGTCTATTTGAATGGGGAAGGTACGCTGCAATCCGCCCCGGTCTGGACTGCTGCCGATGGTTTTCAGACACTCAGCATCGCTTTCGGGGATATAGATGGCGATGGGGACCTCGATCTGGCGGCAGGAAACAATGGCCCAGACAAGGTTTACTTGAACGCAGGCAGCATGTTACAGACTCCTGCCATTTGGACCGCTGACGATGAGGATAGAACTCAAAGCGTAGCCTGGGGCGATATGGACGGCGACGGCGACCTGGATCTGGCCGCCGGGAATTACATGGAGCCGGACAAGGTCTATCTGAATATCGGGGGTACGTTGCAGATGACCCCAACATGGACGTCGCGTGATACTTATTGGACATATAGCGTAGCCTGGGGGGATGTGAACGGCGATGGCGATCTGGATCTGGTCGCCGGAAATAAGCAAGGGCGGAGCAAAGTCTTTCTGAACATCGGCGGCGTCTTGCAGACGGCGGCCGACAATCTTTGGACCTCGAGCGAAGACGGAGGAACTCATGGTGCGGCCTGGGGAGATGTGGACGGGGATGGCGATCTCGACCTGGCTCTCGGAAATATCGTTCACAACCGGCTGTACCGCAACAGCCGCGATGGGCTTGCCTTGCCCGGTTCCATTCCAGTTGTCCGCGTGGCCCGTCCGGGTCCCAATGCCGATCTGTACTCCTCACCGCGCATCTACTCAAACACCATTCCAATCACTTACACGCTCTTCGATCCGCAGGGCGATGCGGTGCGCCTCGTCCGCGCCTGGTACTCGCCCGGCGGCGGAGGCCAATGGCTGCCCGCCGTGGCAGCCACCGGCACGGTGACGGCCAACTTGTCTACCACCGCCTTTTTTACGCGCACCAAAGCAGTTTCGCCCAATCTCTCCATCCCTGACCTCGGCTTGATCACCTCGACGCTGACCTTCACTACCACCGATGCCATCGCCGATCTAGACGTGCGGGTCAACCTGGCGCACGCCCGCGACAGCGACCTGGTCATCACCCTCACCGCGCCGTTCAGCCGTTCGGCGTTGCTGGTCAACGGGCGCGGCAGCAGCGGAGCCAACTTTTCCAACACCGTCTTTGACGATGAAGCAGCGACATCCGTTCTCAGCGGCACGGCCCCCTTTGCCGGCCGCTACCGCCCGGAATGGACGCTGGCCCGCTTTGACGGCTATCCCCTGACCGGCACCTGGACGCTTACTGTTGCCGATGCAGTCGGCGGCAATGTGGGCACGCTGCTCTCTTGGGGGATGACCGCGACCCTGAACAGCGGCAAGGTCTACACCTACCTGTGGGACGTCGCTGGTAGCGGCTTTTTCGGCCAATCCGACAACGTGGTGTTTCGCATCCAGGCCGTGCCGGCCATCGTGACCGGCACGAAAAATGCCATCCCCGGCCCCTACCTTTACAGTGCATATGCCGCTTCCACCTTTCCCTTCCGCGTGCGCGGCACGCAGGTGCGGGTGATGAACGGCAGCAGCCCGGCCGCCAACGC
>JAFGEY010000440.1 GCA_016931365.1 Anaerolineae bacterium | reverse complement strand
GCGAGCGTCCCCGCCGCGCTGCTGAACCCCAACGGCTGGAAGATGCTGTGGTATCCCTTTGAAACGTTGGGCAGCAAGGCGATGCAGCAATATATCCAGGAATGGGCGCCGCCCGCCTTTAATCGCCCCGAATACTGGCCCTTGATCGCCCTCTTGTTCGGCGGCGCGCTCGTGTTCACCCTCACCCGGCGCCGGCGCGACCTGGCCGACCTGCTATTGTTCTTTGGATTTGGCTTTATGGCCCTGATCTCGGCGCGGCACATCCCGCTCTTTGCCGTCGCCGCCGTGCCAATCCTCACCCGCTACGCCGCCCAGATCGAGCTGGGCCACCTGCGCTGGGACATGAGCGCGCTTACGCCGGCCCGGCCGTCGCGCGGCGCGCTGGTCGCGCTGAACTGGCTGCTGGTGCTCCTCTTTGTCGCCGCCGGGGCGCTGCGCGTGGCCGACGTGCTGGTCAAGAACCGAGCCGCAGAAGCCAGCTATTTCCCCGTCCGGGCGGTCGAGTTCATCGAGCAGAGCGGGCTGGCCGACCAACGCATGTACAACTCGTACAACTGGGGCGGCTACCTGCTGTGGCGCGGCTACAAGGTGTTCATCGACGGACGCGCTGACGTCTACCTGGACGATTTTATGAACGAATACGTGCTGGCCTACCAACTGCGCGGCGACTGGCGCGTGCCGCTGGATCGCTTTGACGTGGACTATGTGCTGATCGAACGGGGCGCATCGCTGGCAACCTTGCTGGCCCAAACGGACGAGTGGGTGCAGGTCTATGAGGATAACCTGGCGGCGATCTTTGTGCGAGCGGCACGATGACGGCGCCCTTTCGCATCGGCGTGCTGGCCGACACGCATATGCCACACTCGGCCCGGGCGCTGCCCGCCCAGGTTTTGCAGGTCTTTCAAGGCGTCGATCTGATCTTGCACGCCGGCGACCTGGATGAGCCGTGCGCGCTCGACGCGCTCAAACCGCTCGCACCGGTGATCGCTGTGCGCGGCAACCTGCACCTGCGCTTCGGGACGTTCAGCTCGCCGCACTTGCCCAAAGCCGTCCACCTGTGGATCAAAAACCGGTACGTGGTGCTGAATCACGGCCTCCCCTATTTTTGGCGGGCCAGCATCGGTCATCTGATAGATAAGGTCGGGCTGACCGATGTCGATCTGAACCAATGGATGATCCGCGATCAGCAGCATGCTTTTCCCGGCGCTGACCTGGTCATCTTTGGGCACTCGCACCTGGCGCTGATTGAACGGCATGGGCAAACGCTGTTTGTGAACCCTGGCACGCCGATCGCTCAAGAGACCAAAAAACGTCCCTCTGTCGCCTTGATTGAGATCGGCATAAACCAGATCGAGGCTGAGATCGTTGAAATTCGAGAGCAGGCCCTTTCTCGCAATGGCCAAATGTCCAAGATAATTGGACAAACCCGACTTTAATCGTATCCATCGCCGTCTCTTTGCAGTAAAATGAGGCCAAATTCTTGCTCAGGAGGCAAACGTATGCTAGAAACTGGACAACCCGCACCTCGATTCACCCTCACCGCGCACGACGGATCACAGGTGAGCTTGGCCGATTTCCGCGGCAAAAAAGTCGTGCTTTATTTTTACCCCAAGGCCGACACGCCCGGCTGCACCACCCAGGCCTGCGCCATCCGCGACAACTGGGGGCCGATCGAGGCCGGCGATGCGATTGTCCTCGGCATCAGCCCCGACGAACCGCCCGCGTTGGTCAAGTTCCGCGACAAGTACAGTCTGCCCTTCCCGCTCCTTTCCGACCCCGATCACGCTGTCGCCTCGGCGTATGGCGCGTGGGGCGCAAAGCAGATGTACGGCAAAGCCTACGAGGGCATCATCCGCAGCCACTTTGGCATCGATGCGAGCGGCAACCTGATCGACGTGTCGATCAATGTCAAGCCGGAGACCACCGCTGACCTGGCGCTCAAGTTGATATTGTAAAACACCTTTGAATTCCGCACATCGAACTCTTCGGTTTCAACACAGCCCGGCCAATGCCCCTACCCGATCAGCGAACTGCACAAGTCCTGGCCGTGTAACTTTGGTCACAGACAACGCGCGCCCCTTGTGCTATACTGGAAGCAGATCGATGGACCCAATCGGACGAATGATGTCATTCGTCCCCACTGATCGGATAGGAGTCAGGTTCAATGAAAGCACGACAAATTCGAGAGAACGTCCACTGGATGGGCGTCGTAGACTGGGACAGACGGTTGTTCGACTCGCTGATCCCGCTCCCTGACGGCACCAGTTACAACGCGTATTTGATCCGGGGCAGCGACAAGACGGCGCTCGTGGACAGCGTGGATCCGGCCAAGGCCGATACGCTGCTCACCCAACTGCAAACCGTGCCCCAGGTCGATTATGTCATCGCCCACCACGCCGAGCAGGATCACTCGGGATCGATCCCCTTCGTCCTGGAACGCTATCCCGAAGCCCGGGTGATCGCCACGCCCAAGGGCGTCGAGATGCTGATCGATCATTTGCTCATCCCGGCGGAACGGTTCATCGCCGTCGAGGACGGGGAGAGGCTCTCCCTGGGCGACAAGACGCTCACCTTCATCCACACGCCCTGGGTGCACTGGCCGGAAACGATGGTCACCTACCTGGCAGAAGAGCGCATCCTCTTCACCTGCGATTTTTTCGGCTCGCAT
Source organism: Anaerolineae bacterium (assembly GCA_016931365.1). The sequence continues at coordinate 2,395 of JAFGEY010000440.1, read as the reverse complement.
CTGGCTACCAGCGACCTGTACGTGACCGACGAAGCACAGGTCTACGAAGCCGCCAAGCGCTACTATGCCGAGATCATGATGCCCTTCCGCAAGATCATCCAGCGTAACCTGGACAAGCTGGCAGGCTACGAGGTCGATCTCATCGCTCCCAGCCACGGCCCGATCTATGACCGCCCAGCCTTCATCCTCGATGCCTACCGCGACTGGACCTCAGAGACACCCAAGAACGTGGTTGTCATTCCCTACGTCTCCACTCACGGCAGCACGGCCAAAATGGTTGAATACCTGGTCGGCGCGCTGGCCGAAAAAGGCGTCACCGTACATCAGTTCGATCTGGCCGTGACCGACATCGGCAAGCTGGCGATTGCTTTGGTCGATGCGGCGACGATCGTCATCGGCACGCCGACGATCCACGTCGGCCCGCATCCGGCGGTGTTCTATGCCGCTTACCTGGCCAATGCCCTGCGCCCCAAGGCACGCTTTGCCTCGATCGTCGGCTCGTATGGCTGGAACAGCAAAGCCGTCGAACAGATCGCCGGACTGATCCCGAACCTGAAGGTGGAGCTATTAGCGCCGGTGCTGTGCAAGGGGCATCCCAGGGAGGTCGATTTCGCGGCGCTGGAGCGCCTGGCCACAGAGATAGCCGAAAAACACAGGGCACTCGCATAGCAAGTTGCGAGGAAGAGGATCTGCTCTTTGTCGCGATGGAAGAGGCCGGCATCTCCAGACAGGGCGGGCCTATCGACGTGATGTTGTCTGAACCCACCACCGGGCGCAGCCACATGCGCGCGTTGGATAAAGCCGCCAAAGGGTACAAGGCGGGCGATCCGGACGCCATATCTCGCATTGTCGAAAATGCCAGGGGATACGTCGCTCTGCTCACGCAGCACATTCACAAGGAGGACAACGTCCTCTACCCGATGGCCGACCGTGTGCTGTCAGCGGAAAAACAGGCGGCGTTGGAAGAAGGATTCGCGGCCATCCGACGCGCAGGTGCCGAGCAGCGAGGGCACATCTTCCGGAAACGCCGTCCGCGCCCAGATGGCCTGATTCAGCGCGCGGTTGAACGCCTGGTTGTTTGGATCGCCCGCGAAATAGCTCCACGGATCGTTGTGATTCAGAAAAGCCGTGCGGGGATTTTCGATTTGGTCGACAAACACCCGCCCCAGATGAGCGCCCTCGACGACGGCCGTGCAAAAGAGCTGCCAGCCGGTAAATGGCTCGAACAGGCCGCGAACGCGATCAAATTGTGATCGTTCCAGTTCATAGATCATGGTGTCTCCGCACTTGTCCGTCGATAAATGCCCTGCTCGCGCGTCAGCAGGTTATAGCTGACCAAGCCACGGCGCAAGGCGGCTACATCCTCGTTGAATTCGAGCAAAATCTGGTTGACCTCGTGCTCATCGTAGGCGCGGTTCGGCTCGAACTCTTGGGCCATTTTCTCCAGCACGATGAGCTGTTTCTTGAGCTGCGCCGGTATCTGGGTCAGACGGCCCTGTCGAAAAAAGGTCTTGAGCACCTTGTCCCGATAGGCATCTTGTTCGACGCGGGCAGCCAACCCCGGCTGAGGGACAAAAACCAGCTCGCTCAAGCGCGTATCCCACACGTCGCCGGCCAGCGAGTAGACCTGGTAGTACTGATCCTGCCGCGACTGGAGCAGGCCGGCCTGGGTCAGTTTGGACAGATGATGCGAGATCGTCGCCGGGTTGAGCAGCAATATCGCGGCCAATTCCTCGCCGTGACGCGGTTTCACCCTGACCAGGTTCAGGATCAACAGGCGCACCGGGTGTCCCAGCACCTTGAGCAGTTCGGCGCGCGCCTCCAGATTCCCTTCAGTGCCGCGCTGCGTCATCCCACGCCTCCTTGCCGGCGATCATCTGGTAGCCGGTGGCAAAAATGCTCCGCGCATGCCGCATCGTACTCATTTTGATCTTCACCTTGAGCTCGGCTCGATCATCGCCCATGGCCCGGGCCAGTTCGATCTCCCGGTGCGCGTGAGCGACAATTGCCCCGCTGACGTTATCAAAGAACCGGCACAGCTTGTCGATGTCGGGTATATCCAAAGCGAGCAGTTCGCGAATGCGGTCATAATAATCGGGTGGTGTAGCAGTGTCCATCGGTTCCTCATTTCCAAATTTCAATTTGATACTTATCAAATTAGATTATAGCATCTGATTTGATATTTGTCAAATCAATTTTGCCGCACGTGGGCGTGCAGCGCTCCTCCGATGAGAAGATGAGTGGGAAATGCCCACGTCTCAGACAAAAGGCGTTGCCAGGCGGCTCAAAAAGCGGTAAAATGGACACTAAAGCTTACTATCATAAAGTCAAGTCCTTTTGTACTGAAAGGCAAAGAGACGTGTGGGCATAACACCCAAAAAAACCGTTTTTTTTT
>JAFGEY010000439.1 GCA_016931365.1 Anaerolineae bacterium | reverse complement strand
GGCCTGTTCGTTGAGCCAGCGGGTGTAGTGAGGCAAGGCAGCGCTGAAATGCGCGCACGGAGACAGCCCGCAGTGAGAGCAAGCTGTGCGCCCGCCGACGGTCAGTGAGATCTGCGCGCCATCCAGAAAAGTGGCGTGGATGCCGCTCTCGTCCTCCCGGATTAGCGGCTGCACGTCCAGTGTTTCGCCTTCCAGCGAGAGCCGGACAGCCTCGATGTGTTTGCAGTGACCCCGCCGCTGCTCGAAATCCGGGCAGTCGCAGGCCCACTCGCTGCCGCTCTGGGTGACGGTGTAGGCGTGCCCACCGTTGTCACGGCCTTGCCGTGAGCTCCCGGTCGAACGGTTGATCACCCGGTAGCCATCGTCCACCTTGCCGATAATCCACCGTCCGCTGCGCGCCCGTTGCGTCCTCTTGTCTTGGGCGGTGTCGTTCACCGCTTCGTCTTGGGTCATACACGCTCCCTCTATCGCCGAAAACCTTGTCAACGCCGAATGAAATGGCTGACGAAAATGCTTGCGACCTTTGCGGTCGCCGGTACAGAGTCGCGGCCGGGACTCGAACCCGGAACTGCCCGCCGAAGCGGGTCGCTCTACCGTGCAATGGCAACCATTGCCTGAGCTACCGCGACCAAAAACGAAAAAGGGGCGCGCGACAGATGAAGATGGGTAGGGCCTATCCCCCAAGATCATTGCTGGGCAACGATCCTTCTGAGCAGCCAAGCCGGTGGATGCAAGGCATCTGCATTCAGGTCCGAATCGTTCGAGATAAACAAATGGCTCTCTGTGCCAACGACGACGTCGTCAATACATTCCCAGCGCAAACCGCCTTGGCAAAACAAGCCACCAAAGTCCTGCACAGAATCGGGATTCTTCTCTTGAAGCGGTTTGCCCTTGATGTCTTCCTCGCAGGTTGTGCCTTTCGTCACATGCTGGATAGGCCCTATGGCATAGGACAGATCGATCCTTTGGGACTGGGCAGCGCGAGGCCGATCAGGTATGATAGAATCGTACAACGGAACCAGTTGTGCTCATTGTGGAATGGAGGAAACAGATGAATGAGACTGCGATTGAAATTGTAGACCTGTTCGCGTCGTATGGTCGCGGCACAAAGCGGGTGCAAGCTCTGCAAGGTGTGAACCTGGAGATTCGAACGGGCGAGATTTTTGGCCTCCTGGGGCCGAACGGCGCCGGCAAGACGACGCTCTTGTCCTGCGTCGAGGGGCTGCACAAGTCCGCCCACGGCAGTGTACAAGTCGTCGGGATTGATGTGGCTCGCCATCCTTCACTGACCAAGCATAAGCTGGGCATCCAGCTCCAGCACGCAGCCCTCTTGGATGATCTGACTGTCGTTGAGTTGGTGGAGGTCTATGCCGGACTCTATCAGGTGTTTCTGAACACGAGACAGATCGTGGACATATTGGAATCATTTGATCTGAGTGAAAAACGCAACGTACCGGCCCGACGACTTTCTGGCGGACAAAAACAACGCCTGGTCCTGGCTTTGTCCATAGCCAATGACCCGGAGATCGTGCTGCTCGACGAACCGACCTCGGCACTCGATCCACACGCCCGGCGCAGTATCTGGGGGATCATCCGTCAGTTGCATCATGAGGGGCGGACGATCGTCATCACCACCCATGCTATGGAAGAAGCAGAGGCGCTGTGCGGGCGCGTGGCGATCATTGACGGCGGCAAGATCATCGCCTGTGACACGCCTGCCCGGTTGATCGCAGGGCTGGAGGCTAGCCCGGTGCTCAAGACCAGCCTGGATGCGCCGTTGGAACAGGTGCAGTCTTTGCCGGGCGTTCACACGGCCCGCTATTCCGGACAATACCTGGAGATCGAAACATCCCAGCCGCATGCCACCCTATCTGCATTACAAGGGTTGGCAGTTCAACTTGGCCGCTCGATCGGCGATGTGATGCTGCGACAGCCGAACCTGGAAGACGTATTCTTAAAGCTGACCGGCAAGCAACTCGGTGCTTAATAATAGAAAGGAATATCAAAATGAAGCGCTTTCTTGTTCTCACCAAAGCAATGCTGCTCATTCATCTGCGCAACCGTTCAACGCTATTCTGGAATCTGGCTTTCCCCATCTTTACGCTGGTGATCTATAGCCAGATCTTTGGCAAGAACACCATCAGCGATGAAAGCTATATGACCTGGGTGATGCCCGGCATGGTGGTGTTCAACATCGTCGCCTTTGGCCTGTTGAGCAGCGGCACGCTGATGGTCACCATGCGCGAGAAAGGAATCCTGCGCCGCTTGCAAGCCAGCCCGATCCCAACCGTGCAGCTTGTTGGCAGCTACTTGATCGTCAACGTCTTGATCGGCATGCTGCAAAGCGCGATCATTGTCGCGTTCTCTGCCCTGGCCTTCAAGGTGCCGCTCACTCTGGCTGGCCTGTTGCGCGCTTTCCCGATGGTGGTGATTGGCATTGTAACCTGTGTGGCGCTGGGCCAGGTGATCAGTGGGATCGCGCCCACGGCCGGGACGGCCGTGGCTATCGGGCAGATTATCAATTTTAGCCAGATGTTTATCACCGACACGGTGATGCCAATGACGTTGATGCCCGAATGGATCCGCCGGGTGGCTCCTTACCTGCCGGCATACGCAGTCGTGCAGTTGGTGCGCCCACCATTGATGGACGGAACGTTCGGCCCTGAATTGTGGCCAAGCCTGTTGGTCGCCGCCGCATACACGCTTGTTGCCGGGATCGCCGCCGCTCGCCTCTTTCGCTGGTCGCCAAGGGCTTGAGCAGAACTCGAACTTCTTTGCCCGTTTCCGAGATTTTATGATATACTTGGCCTTAAGGAGCGGCACTTTGGTGAAACCCGAGACCCAATACCCCTTACCGGCAAAGCAATATCGCAGGTATGCTATCTTTTGGAGCATCCTGATGCTTGGTACGCTGGTTGGAGCTTTGGCTCTGATCTTGTGGCAAGCGCGTGCTGCGTTGAACTGGCGGGAGATCCTTGTTGTTCTGCTGCTGCTGGTACAGATGGGGTCGTATGGGGTACTCATTGGCCAGACACCGTTTCCATCACAGCGACGACTCATCGCTTACTTTGCGGTCAACCTCGGCATCTGGCTGGTCGAGTATTGGCTGGTGCCAGAGATATGGTGGATCGTCTTTGCCTACATTGGGCAGATGTTTGGCATGCTGCCCGCCAGGATCGCTTTGCCGACGGCGTTGGGCGTTAGCGTCATCGTCTTTGGCAAGAACATCGGCTGGGATTTGCGACAAGTGAATCGCGCCCTGTTGTTTGCGATGATCGCGCAGTGGGGCTTCCTGATCGTGTTCATGATGTTCGTCAGTCACTTGATCCAGGCCAGCCGCGAGCGAGGCAGGTTGATCGCCGAACTGGAAGCTGCGAAAGAGGCGTTGGAAGCTGCTCAACAGCGGGAGACGGAACTCGCTGTGCTGCGTGAGCGCGAGCGCCTGGCCCGCGACTTGCACGACAGTCTTGGTCACGCACTGGTGGCCCTTTCCGTGCAACTGGAGGCGATTCAGCGCCTTTACCGCGTCGATCCGGAGCGCGCATCGGCCCAGATAGATGAACTAAAGGCGCTGACGCGGGCCAGTATGGATGCGCTGCGCCGATCGGTGGCTGGTTTGCGCGCGCCCGGCCTGGGCGATACAGCTTTGCGCCCTGCGCTCCAGGCTCTATGTGTTGAGCTGGGCCAGCGCATCGGGATCGAGGTCGACTGCCAGATCGAAGAAAGGGCAGATGAGTTGAGCCTGGCGCTGGCTGAAACGATCTGGCGGGTCGCACAGGAGGCGCTCACCAACGTCGAGAAACACGCCCAGGCCCATCGCGTACAAGTGGTGTTGCAGTGCGAGCCCGGTTTTGCTACTTTATGCATTGCCGATGATGGCATCGGCTTGCCGGAACGTGCTGAATCCACCCCAACCCATTTTGGCTTGCGAGGTATGCGTGAGCGGGTCGAGGGGCTGGGTGGTACATTGATGTTGTCCAGAGATGGTAACGGTACGGTGATCAAAGCACGACTGCCTGTCATCGCCTCTGGGGGCCAACCGGCTTCGGCGGGCGGTGAAATGCCGGGTGAAAGGTAGTTCGAAGCGATGTCAGAAACGATTCGTATCTTGATCGTTGAAGATCAAACCCTGATGCGCCAGGGCCTCAAAACCATCCTCGATCTGGAGCCTGGTTTGAAGGTGGTGGAAACTGCCATAGACGGTAGAGAGGGCATCCGTATTGCACTCGAGTTTCGCCCAGACGTGATTCTGATGGACGTGCAACTCCCCAAGTTGAACGGTATTGAGGCGACCGAGGCGATCTGCTCAGTCTGGCCGGAGGCCAAGATCATCATTCTGACCACATTTGGCCGCGACGACTATGTTTATCAGGGCGTGCGCGCCGGGGCATTGGGATACTTGCTTAAGGATACACCTGCCGACGATTTGATCCGCACGATCCGTCGCGTGCAAGCGGGCGAGGTGTTTATCCAGCCCGAGATCGCTTCCCGGATGTTGCGTGACTTGATCAGCCCGCAGGAACTACCGTTCGAGTCGCTGACTGAACGTGAGCAAGATGTGCTGGTCCTTCTGGCGCAGGGGTACTCGAACCGCGACATCGCCGAAAGCCTGGTGTTGGTTGAGGGCACTGTCAAAAACCACGTCTCCAACATCCTTGCCAAGCTGCGCACAGAGAACCGCACACAGGCCGCCGACATCGCCCGGAGACACGGATTAATCTAGACACGACTTGGGGCTGTGCTAAAACAACCACAGGACAAGCCAGCGATCGCCAACGGATCGTTGGCTTGTTCATTTGCGCTCATCAAGACATCCCACAAGTCACATAAGGAAAGCGTCTCCAGCAACAACTCACCGCAACACTCGGATGCTCTTGGAAAATTCCACAAGCATCTGAATGGTGATGTGTCGCGCGCCTCTCTATCCTGCGCGAGTGCAGTGCACTCGCCTAGAATGAAAGGCTGTTGATGTTGACACCCATCCGTGCCGGGTGTGTTTGTTAATGAGCGAGGGTCAAACCCAAGGCCGAGCGATAGGTAGATGTTACATCACCGGCTCGGCCAGTTCGTACTCGGTGGCAGTATTCTCATCGCTGCTGCCGGTTCTGTCTCCATTGGCGCGCGGCTTGCGCAGCTGGTTACGGGCGACAAGGACGACCCGTTCGGCGTGAATCTCGCCGACATAGTCGTCGCTGCCCTCCTCTTTGCGCCGGTTGAAGAAGCGCCCGTGCAGCCTGACCTGGTCGCCCGGCCGCAGGCCGATCGGCACGGTGCCGGGCAGGCGGGCAATGACCAACATATCGCCGCCGTCGATGCCGGGGTCGGGCCGGTTGACCAGGCGCAGGAAAGGGGTGCCGGCGTAGGTCCAGGTCTTGAGGACGACGCCCTCGATTAGCATACTGTTGAGCATGATCTTCTCCTTCTTGGGTGTGAGTTTTTGTGTCTACCGAACCATCTATGCCGGGTGC
>JAFGEY010000052.1 GCA_016931365.1 Anaerolineae bacterium | reverse complement strand
TGGCTCTGGTGGAGCAATATCTGGAGGACTAGATGAACACAGAAATCGATTTCAGAGGTCGCACCATTCTCATTGTGGACGATAACGCTGCCAATCTGGGAGTGATCGCGGATTATCTGGAGGCGTTTGATTTTCGCGTCCTCACTGCCATGGACGGCAAAGATGCGCTGGAAATTGTGCAGCATGTGTCGCGGCCGGATCTGATCCTGTTGGACGTGATGATGCCGGGTATAGATGGTTTTGAAACGTGCCGCCGCTTGAAGGCAGATGAGCAGAGCAAAGAGATACCTGTGATCTTTATGACGGCCCTGGCCGGCACCGAAGACAAGGTTAAAGGCTTTGAGGCCGGGGGAGTGGACTACGTGACCAAGCCTGTCAACCAGGAAGAAGTCCTGGCGCGGGTGAAAACCCACCTCAAGCTTCAAGAACTCATGCACAACCTGCAAAGCGCCAACGAAGAGATCAAACGCTTTAACCAGGAACTGGAAGAGCGGGTGCGGCGGCGCACGGCCGAACTGGATCAAGCGTACGAGCGCCTGACGCTCTTGGATCAAAACAAGAGAAACTTTATTCAGGCTTTAGCGCGCGAAATGGGCGTCCCCATCAGGATGATTCTCGACTATGCCAAACGGTTTGAGGATGATTTTGGTGTTCGCAAAAGCTTGACGCTTTCGCGGTATGCTAACAATATTTACACCTCTGCGATGCAACTGAAAGACATCATCAATGACATCGTACAGATTACGGCTATCGAAAGTGGGACCCTGGAACTCAAACTCCAGCCTGTCTCGCTTGACACGGTGTTCCAACAAATACTGCGAGAATTCCGGGATGTGCTGCAAAGACGCCGCCTGGAGTTCAAATTTGATAACCTGGCTGCTTTGCCCAAGATTGAAGCCAGCCACGAGCACCTGCACTTTGCCTTTGCGAAGTTGGTGGAGAACGCGATTAAGTACACACCCGACGGAGGCCGCATCACCATCAACTGCGCCTCCAAAAAGATTGGTAGCTTGCCGATGGAAAGCCTGGAAATCGTCGTCAGTGACACAGGCATCGGCATCGATCCCAAGCTGCATGAATTGGTTTTCACGCCGTTCTTTCACACAGGTAAAATGACCTTTTCGCCGCTGGCCGGCAACAAGACCGACTTCAAAGCCAGCGGGGCAGGGTTGGGGTTGGCCATCGCGCAGGGAATCGTCCAGGCCCACGGTGGGCAGATCTGGGTTGAAAGCCCAGGTTACGACGAAACCACCTGTCCCGGCAGTCGTTTTCACGTTGTGCTGCCGTTGCGCCAGGGTGTTTCCTAAGACGGGCCTATCGTTTCCCCGCGCTCGCAGGGGCAAATCCCTCGGCAGTGCTGTTGCCCGTGCAGTTGCGCAAACAATCTACAAGAGGCCTTCCCCGGCCTGAGCAGGACCGGTAGCGTCTGGCAGAAACTTGACGTTACTATCCTCCGTGCGTCGCTGCCCCATAAGCAGCGCTCCACGGCGGAGATCTGTGCCTCCTATCCTTCCCCGCACTCCCTTCTCCCGCCGCCAGGCGCGTGGGATATCAGCGCCCTACTTTGCCGGCAGCGCACTCGTGAAATAGACACAACTACTGGCCGAGTATCCTGAGATTGATGGTGTATTTGCACTCAATGACGCTATAATCTTGAGAGCCGGCGAGACGGCACAGGAAGCCGGTCGCGCTGAAGAGATGACGTTCGTTTTTACAGGCAAGTAACCCTTGCGAAGGTTTTACGCGAGTTTTGACATAAAAGACGCTCACGGATGACGAAGGTGTCGTGCCTTGCAGTCTCGTTCGCAACCTTCGCAAGGGTGGCTGAACAGTTACGGTGGAGGTAGCGATGCGATTAAGCTTATCGATTAGACAGCGTACGATGCTGAGTTTTGCCCTGATGATCCTGCTGGTCCTGGTCGCCAGTGGTATGGGCTTGCTGCACGCCACGTCGGTCGAGAGAACCATCAGCGCGATGCGCAGCGGCGCCGAACAGATTGAGAGCATAGCCAATCTGCGGCTAGCGCGGCTGGCCATCGTTGCCACCATCGACAATATGCTCCTGACACGTCAAACGAGCCTGATCGAGCGGCAATTGAGTGGCGAGATGGAGGAGCTGAACCGGCAGTTGGATGCCCTACAGGCACAATCGTGGGGCGAGAGCACAGGGAGGATCGCCCAAAACCAGGAAATTGTGAACAACTTGCAAGTCCTCGGCAACAACCTGAGCGATGTGATAGACGAACTTGGCAGCGCCGTGCGGAAAGGGCAATGGGCGCGCGCGCAATTCCTGCATCACAACGATTTGGCCTCATCGGAGCGTCTTTTTGATGAGAACCTGGCTCAACTCAGCACGAACGTCCGGAGTGACGTGGATGCGTCGGTAGCCAGGTCACTGCACGCCGAGAATCTGCTTCAGACGTACTGGATCACTACTGTGCTGGCTGCCCTGGTCGCAGGCTCAATAGCCGCATTCATGACCTTCACCAGTATCCTCCGCCCCATTTCAGCGCTGGTCGCCGCCGCGCAGGCGGTCAGAAATGGCAACCTGTCGCAGCGAGCAACAGTGACCAAGCGTGACGAGCTGGGCGTTCTGGCGGACGTTTTCAACAGTATGACCGTCAGACTTGAACTAACGATAAAAGAGCTGCGCACAAGCGAGGAAAATTATCGAGCTATCTTTGAGAACGCCGTCGAAGGCATCTACCAGACCTCG
>JAFGEY010000438.1 GCA_016931365.1 Anaerolineae bacterium | reverse complement strand
TCTTGGTGAGACATTTGCTTCCTCCTGGCCCTCATTATACTTGATTTTCGACCGATCGGTTGTCTCACTTATTGTGGCACAGAGGGCCATCTGCTTGACGCCTTGGAGGCTGCCGATCTCGTCAGGATTGGCGAGATTGTGTTCTAGGTAGTCGATGGCCAAGAACTCATCTACTGCTGCGACATTCTTTTGGTTCCACACTTGCTCGACCCAGTCATTGATGATAGCCTTGTTTTCTTTTACTGACATTGGATGTGCTCCTTTCTTTGCGTATTGACTCGGCATATGCCAGAGTCTGCTCATATCGACAAAAGTTGTATCTTGCAAAGCCGATATGTGTGTATTGATCACCCCCTTCCAAGAGCAAGCGGAGGAGTCGGGCATCCACTGCGGACCAACTCGCGTGCAAGCTGTACCCAGACACAAAACAGCCGGCTGCCCTTGGACCTTCCAAGACAAGCAACCGGCTGCATATCCCCTAATCACCCTCCACGAATGAATGCTGCGTTGAGGGCTGCAATGCAATTGTAATTTGATAAGTCTATGATAACACAGGTTTAGTTAAGAATCAATCCCCAGTTTTGCAATAGCTCACTTTTTTGAATCTAGACTATCTTTAATCGCGTTTGGATCTCTTCTTTGTACATCGATTACAGTGTACAAAGAAGAGAATCCAAATCTCGTCTCATTTTCTCATCGTTTCCTGATCCACCGGGTGTGCATACGCGTTTTGGCGCGTTCATATACAGCGATGGAACCAAGTCTGCGACTCAAGTCTGCAACTTGGGCAAGTCGTAGACTTGCGGCAGAGAAGGCCAGTTTTTCGGCGTACTCGTTTTTCACATCATGTCAGGAGACAAAACAATGAACAGACAGACAGAAAACCAGATCGTTTGGGCACAGACCCATCAGCCACAGCGAACCATTCGTTTACCCATCGGCGGGCAGACGGTCTATGTCTCGCGCCGGGAGGCAAAAGAACTGGCCCGGCTCGCTCAAGCCGGTGCCATCCTGGGCGATAGCGTCGACACGCTGGCCGGGCAGTTGCTCGCCGCGCTGGCACAGATGCGCTCGGTATCACACAATCCGCTGCTGGCCGGGGCGGTGCAATGAAAAACAACATCATCTCGATGGCCGAGTACCTGCGCCGCCGCCAAAAGCGAGCAGCGAAAATCCCCAAGACCGGCAACATCGTCCGCGTCTGTTTCACGCCCCGGCTGCCGCCGGCGGCGTGAAACAACCAATCCCCGCATCCCCAACGCAGAGGACATCCCAATGAAGAAAAACCACATCAACCACGAACTGATCAACAAGCTCGCCGCTGTGGGCGTGCCCCCATACAAACGGCCCACGCGGGCCAACCTGGCGCAACTGGCCGATCCGGCCTCGCCATTGACGGAACGGATTCGCCTGCTGCAGGCCATTGCCGGCGGGCCGATCCACTACGCCGACATCGCCGACTGCCTGGGCGAAGACAGACAACAAGTCTTTATCGCCAAGCTGATCCTGGGCGAGCGGCCCAGGGACACCCTATACGCATCCACATACATCGTCAAGGAGACACAACAATGAATACGACCGTTCTCAACACCAACCTGTCGCGCGGCCTGGCCATTGTCGGGCGCGCCGTCGCCGGTTCGACCACGCTGCCCGTGCTCGGGCACGTGCGCATCCAGGCCGTCAACGGCGCGTCGAACTCTGGCAAACTCTCAAACTCTGCGAGTTTGCCAGAGTTTGAGAGTTCGACCCAGCAGGTGCACCTGGCCGCCACCGACCTCGAACTGAGCATCGCCTGCCAGATCGCGGCCAAAGTCGCCGAGGCCGGCGCGGTTGCGCTGCCGGCGCGGACGCTGACCGACCTGATCGGCACGTTGGGCGAGACCGTCGCGCTGCAAGGCGAGCAGAAAATCAAGCTCGCCAGCGGCGGGGTCGCATCCAGCCTCAAGGGGCTGGACGCTGCCGACTTTCCCGACGTGTTCGGCAGCGACGGCGAGTATGAGGCTGTCTTGCCGGCCGCGCTGCTGCTGGAGATGGCCGCGCGGACGGCGTTCGCCGCTGCGACCGACGAGATTCGCCCGGCGCTCAAAGGCGTCCTGTTCAGGATCGCTGACGACAGGCTCACCATGGCCTCGGCCGACGGTTTTCGCCTGTCCGTCTGCACGGCGGCGGCGCGGGTGGGCAAAGCGATCTCAGTCATCGTCCCGGCGCGCGCGATGAGCGAACTGCTCCGCGTCGCCAAAGACGAAACCCAACCGATCCGTTTCAGCGTCAACCTGGCGCGCACGCGGGCCGCCTTCCACGTGGCCGGCGGGGCCGGGGTGAACGAGACCGTCCTGGGCATCGACCTGATCACGCAGCTCGTCGAAGGGGATTTCCCCGATTTCGAGCCGATCATCCCCAAGACGGCCACGACGCGGGTGACGGTGGAGGCCGGAGCGCTCCTGGAAGCGGTCAAAACCGCCGATATCTTTGCTCGCGACAACAACCACATCGTCACGCTGACTATCGCCAACGGTGTCGCCGACGCCGCCGGTCAAATGATCATCAAAGGTGCCAGAGCCGAAGTGGGCGAGGGCGTCACCACCCTGGATATCGTCGTCGAAGGGGAACCATCGGGTCAAGTACACCCGACCGAGATCGCGTTCAACGCCCGTTTTCTGATCGAGGCGCTCAAGATCGTCGAAGGACCGGTCACGCTGGGACTGAACGGCTCCGGCTCGCCTATCGCCCTGCGCACTGTTGCCGATCCGGACGGTTTCGTCCACGTGATCATGCCGATGGCGAAGCGGTAGGAGGACGACGATGCCATTCGCGGGATATATCTGCAAGCACAGCAACAAAACCATTACGGCCGCCGAGTGCGAGCGCTGCGCCCGCCAGGGCGCGCCTGCCGTCTGCCCGCTGACCGCACCCGTAGTCGCCGGGATGACGCTCGGTATTCGCAACCTGGAAGGGTTCACCGCTACCGAGTTACTGGGCTGCCTGCGCAAGGTGCGGCTCAAGCGCGAGCACGACTATTACCTCGATCCCGAAGAGCTGTACTGGGCCTTTCGCGGCCAAATGATGCACAACGCTGCGAAGCGATGGGTCAAGAATGAGGATGCAGACGCCATCGCCGAGCGGCGCTTTACTGCCCGTGTCTTTCTCGATGCCGAACCGATCAGCGGCCAGCCCGACCTGGTCTACAAGGATCGCGGGCACGTGTTGGATTTCAAGACCGCCCGCCGGCTGCCGGGAACGTGGAAAACATACCGCTGCCAAAAGTGCGGCGGGGTGATGCAGGAAGGCGAAAGTGTTATACGCAAGGATCTCAAAAAGTACGAGTGCCCGCACTGCGCCCATCCACACGACTATACAACACGGCTGGCCGGGCTGATCGAGGAGCCGCCGCGGGCGCGTCCAAGCCACGTCGCCCAGATCAACGTCTACGCCTGGATCCTGGCCCAGCACGACATCGCCATCCGCAGCGGCGAGATCATCTATCTCGATATGGGCGGCATGATCCGCGCGCCGGTCGAGATCAGACCATTGGACGAGACGGCGGCGATGATCGAGCGCGCCTACAACGTGCTGCTCAATGACGTGCTACCGGACAAGATCAGCGATCCCGACGAAACGTGGCAGTGCGACTTTTGTCCCGCTCGCCGCATCTGCGACAAGCTGCAAGGAGAGACCTGTGAGTGAAAATCGTTACCTGATCACGCGCATTAAAAAGCGCAACACACTGTCTGGCAAGCCGGTCGTCGACCTGTACGCCGGCGGCAAGGATTCCAAACTGCGTTTTCCGGTGCTGACCCTGTTCGACCTGTCCGAACTGGCCGTCGTCGAGATCGATCCGAACGACCTGAACGGGCAGGAAGTGAACTGCCGCTTTTGGGCCTACTATACCGAGAGCGGCAAGCTCAATAAGGACGGAAACCCCTACCGCGACATCGATCACCTGGAAGTGATCGCCGCGCCGGTCACACCGGCCGAGTCGGCCAACGTCGAGGCGGTGATGGAAGCGCTGGATCGGGTCTATGACGAACTGGCCGGAGTCAGGGAAGCGTTGGGCACGCTGCGGGCCGAACTGGCTGCCGTGTACAACCTGCTCACCCGGCAGTCGCAAACCGATGACCCTGCGCCGCAAATGCCCGCAACTGTGATCGCGACCGCGACCGACTACTGGACACTGGCGCGCGGCCTGAGCAGCGTGGATCAGGAAATCAAGCGCCGTCTGGCTGTCGAAGCGGCCAGGACGGGCGACTGGGCCGGCGCAATGGCCCGGCTGTCCAGCTAATATCGGCGGGATGGAGCAGCTGCCTCCATCCCGCAAAGGAGCAAACATGAACGCTGCCCAGGTTCGTATTTTGGGCACTCAATACCTGGTCGTCATCGATGGCCACTCGCACGTCGTCGGCAAGGACAAGCGCTGCCACACCTGCCCGGACGACGGCACGGTATGTCCGGCCGTGTACGCCGTGGCCCGCTACCTGAAAGCCGGCGGCCCTCGCGCACCATCCGGTGCGCCCGCGCCGCCGAGAGCAAAGTCTCAATTGCTGCCGGCCTGCCCGATCTGCGGCGCGCCGGTCGAACCCGATCACGCGCTCGACCGGACGGGGCGCGGCCCCGGCTGGCGATGCACGGCGGGCGGCTATGCGCACCTGTACCTGCATCGCTATCCCAACGCAGAAAAATGGTTCTGCGGCGAAGGCGCGCGGCGGCACGCCATGTGCCTGCCCGACGAACCTGCCGTACAGCTCTGCCTGCCGGCGCTGCCGACCAATATCGTCCCTTTTGCTAAATCACATCAAGACATCGAGAAAGCAGCATAGAAAGGATCATCACGATGGCTGTTTCATACGCATCGATCAAAAACAATGGCGGCATGTCAGCACAGGTGATCGCCTGCGCGTACGGCGATTCGCCTGATGAAGGCGCGAATGGTGCCCCTTCGAATGGGTGCAAAACCCTCTACAGCCTCGACATTGCCGGCTCGCACACCGCCGTCAAGGCGATCTGGGCCTCAGTGTTGGGCGGCTCGCCGCTCAAACCGCAGGGCTTTGCCCACCACAAAGTGCTGCGCGCCGACCAGGAGACCGATCTTCTGGTCGTTCGCCGCGCGGCGCTGCCCAACGTCCACCACTATCACATGGTCGTCGAACCCAAACCGACCGCGATCCACATGGTGATCACCTCGCAACTCGACTTGAGCTGCGAAGGGGTGTTGGCTCGCTTCCTGAACACCTACACCCTCTATCCGGTGCTCCCGGAGTGGGGCGAGGTGTTGTTCGGAGAGGGGGTCAAGGCCAGGCTCGTCACCAGGCTCGAAACCTTTGGCCTGGCCTGGGCTTACCGGGTCGAGATGCTCGGCTGGGACGAGGTGCTCGACAGAGCGGCCAAGCGCGGCCTGCTTGCATTTCCCAACAGCTAAATATCAACCCACACATCCGCCCGGAGGGCGTGTCTGCCCCTCCGGGGCAGCTACGTGTCCCCTCGGGCTGAGCTCGGGGCGAAGCCTCCGGGCCATACTTTTATGGAGGACACACAATGGCAAGGCTTGCCGCAGTTGAAAAGGGGGAATACTACCCCACACCGCTTTCCGTCGTTGACACCATCGCATCTGCACTCGACATCGCGGTGAACTCTACCGCCCAGGAAGGTCGCGGCGTGATCCGCCTCTTTGACCCCTGCGCCGGCGAAGGGCTGGCCCTGGAACGTCTGGCGGCGCTGATCCGGCAAAAGGCCGGACGTTCTGTTGAGACTTGTCAGGTAGAAACCTGGGGCGTCGAGATCAGTCCCGACCGCGCCCGCCAGGCCGCCAAACGGCTGGACACGGTGGTCGAAGCCCCGTTCGAGGCCACCACCTGGTCGCCGTCGATGATCAAAGCGCCTGTGTCGCTCGCCTGGGTAAACCCTCCGTACGACTCGAACGGCAATGGCGGGCGGCTGGAATACGATTTCACGGAGCAGATCACCAAATGGCTGCACGACGACGCGATCCTGGCCCTGCTCGTGCCCTGGAAACAGGTCGACTGGCGCATGTGCCAACACCTGACCGCTCAGTATCGCGACATCCAGGTGTTTCGCTTCCCGGACGGAGACAAGAGTGACCCGGGCAGTTTCGACTGCTTTGGCCAGGTCGTCGTCCTGGCCCGGCGAGACACCAAAAAGGCCGCCGCCTACACCTACGATGAGGGGCGCGCGCTGTACGAATCGCTCCACCAGTACCGGCAGCCCGACGACGACTTGCTCGCCCGCCGGCTGCCTACATCACCCAACGGACATCGCTACATCGTCCAGCCCGTGGGCTATACGCCCAGGCTGCGCCGCAAGGGCTATACCTGGGACGAGATCGCGCTGGCCTGCCGGGAAGGATTTCCCGACATCGCGCAGCGTCTCCTGCCCGACCATGCCGAGATGGACGCGCCGCTGCGCGAACTCAAGGTCGGCCACGTCGCCCAGGTGGTGGCCGCCGGCCTGGCCGGGACGTTCATCGCCAAGGGAAAGGTCTTTAAGGGCCGGGCGATCAAGACCCAGATCGTGATCCCCGATCCGGTCGATCCCGGCCGCGAGACGGTCAAGGACGTGTACGAAACGCATATCGCCTACGTGTCACGACACGGCTACGTCCACCTCTCCGCGCCGCACCAGGTCGCCGCGTTTCTCAAGGAGCACGCCGACCTGTTCCGGCAGCACGTCGAGGCGCACTTTCACCCTTATGGGACGGACGTGCAGGACTGGGAATGGGGCGTGCTGGACGGCCTATCGCTCGACAAGCAGCTCCCCGGCCGCAAAGCGCGGGGGCTGTTTGAGGATCAGAAACGGTCGGCGGTGGCCCTCACCCGCTCGGTGGCCCGCTACGGCATCGCGCACCTGGTGGCCCAGATGGGCTACGGCAAGACGCGCACCTCGCTGGCCGCCGTCGAGTTGATGGGGTCATACCCCGCGTTGATCACCTGCCCGCCGCACCTGGTCGATGGCTGGAAAAAGGAAGCAGAAGGCGCGATCCCCGGCCTCAAGGCGGTCATCGTCGAGACGATCTCCGAACTGGAGGGCGCGGTGGCGCGCTACCGGCCCGGCGACAGGCTGGCCGTCATCATCAGCCACAGCCGCATCAAGATGGGGCCGGGCTGGACGCCGGCCTACAACCGCAAAACCCTCTTTGTCCGCGACAAAAAGGGCGACCTGGTCGCCAAACGCAACGTGCCGGTCTGCCCTGGCTGCGGCAAGCCGCTGGGTCCCCGCGTACGCGGGGATGGGGAGCACATCCGCAGTGTCGGTGAACTGGAAAAGAAACCGCTGATCTGCCACCACGCCGTGCCGGCGTGGGACAACGAAGAAAAGACCTGGACGGAACGGCCCTGTGCCACCCCGCTCTACCAGTTCGCGCCGGTCATCGCCCGCCGCTGGCCACTGGCGGACTATATCGCCAACAAGCTGCCGCGCTTTTTCCAGGTGCTCCTCTTTGACGAGGTGCATAAGGGAAAAGCGAAGGAAACCGACATCGCCTGGGCGCTGCAAATCCTGGCCCGGCTGATGCCGGCGATCACTCTCACCGGCACCTTTTTCGGCGGGCTGTCCTCGTCGATCCTGTACCTGCTCTACCGGACACAATCCAACGTCCGGTGCGAGTTTGGGTTTGACGACGAGCGGCGCTGGGTGGAGCGCTTTGGCGTGATGGAGAC
>JAFGEY010000437.1 GCA_016931365.1 Anaerolineae bacterium | reverse complement strand
GCTCGACGAGTGGATCGAGACCCGCGCCGAAGAGTTCTGGCGTACCCACGTGGCCCAGGGCACGCACGACATTCACATTTCCCGCGCCGAGGTACAGCAGTATAAAATGTACGGCCTGATGCCCATCGGCGACACGCCGCGCAAGGGCGGCTGGTGGTATCACACCGATCTGGAGACCAAGAAACGCTGGTACGGCGAACCGTATGGCGGCCCCGATACTGAATTGGCCCGCCCGGTGTTCGTCGAGCGGCTGGAAAAGCGTATTGCCGAGATGACCCGCCTGGCCAACGACCCGAAGGCCAGCATCGCCGAGGTGTTTGGTACCGAAAAGACCCGCGAGCAGCAGGTGCTGATCATGGATGGACTGGTCAATAACAACGAGTACCAGGCGCAGGTCAATGTAATCAACAACGGCGCGCTGCCCGGCGTGCCCGACGATGTGGTGGTCGAGGTGCCGGCCCTGGTCAACGCCAAGGGCATCCAGCCGATCCGCGTGGCCGGACTGCCGCCCAAGATCATGTGGGAGTGCATCTGGCCCGAACTGCTGGATATGGAGCGCGATCTGCTGGCCTTCAAAACTGGCGACAGGTCGATTCTGTTGTATAATGTCCTGCAAAGTCACCAGACACGCTCTTTTGAGCAGGGCGTGGCCGTGCTGGAAGATTTGATGGGCATGGAGGGGAACGAAGAAATGAAGGCGTTCTTCAAGTTCCCGCCCAATTAGTAGACATTTGAGTGTAAATCGTATCGTGCGTCAAACGTCATTCGTCAGGGATCAAGTGATCTGGTTCGCAATTATTGACCTGGCGTTTGACGTTTGACGTGTTTCTGAGAGAATCAAGGAGATTTTATGCTCGGCCCAATCTGGCAGTCCGAAGTGCGAGAATTTCAAGACAGCAAAACCGGCAGGACGATCAAGCAATTGACCACTACCGGTAATAACGTGCATCTCTATTTTACGGAGAATTCGTTTGACATTCACCGCAACGAGATCGTCTTTGTCTCTGACCGCGCCTCGGGTCAAGACCTGGCTCCGCAGGACCGGCCCCGGTACAATATTTTTCGGATGAACCTGGACACGGGTGAGATCGTCCAGCTCACCGACGAACTGGCCTCGGTGGGCGGCGTGACCAAGACGCCCGACAGCACGCTGGTCGTCTATGCCGTGGGCAACCAGATCAAAAAGCTGGACACCGCCAGTGGCGAGACGACCGTCCTTTATGAAGAAACGGGCCATTTCAGCGTCGGCGCACCGTCGATCGCCAGCAACCGGCGTTACATCGCCTTTAGCCGCAACGAAAAGGTCGACGTGCCGCGCGGCCCTAATTACACCGGCTTCAAGGAGAGTTTTTACCGCATCAAGGACGGGCGGATTGCCGTCGCTTACCTGGACGGCTCGGGCGCACTCGATCTGTATAAAGACACCCACTGGCTGGGTCACTTTCAGTTCTGCCCCGACGATCCGACCATCGCCACCTTTTGCCACGAGGGGCCGTGGAACCTGGTCACGCAGCGCATCTGGCTGCTCGATTTCGTCTCGCGCGAGGCCCAACCGTGTTTTCGGCAGGAAGAATACGATTCGATCGGCCACGAATTCTGGACCCAAGACGGGTACATATTTTTCGACGACCGCGGCCCCGGCCACGACGGCACCATTACCTCCAGCCGTACCCAGGCCGTCGCTACTGAGGTGCAGGTCAACCAGAACGCCATGATCCCTTTTGTCGGCCTGGCCGATCGCAATGGCAACGTGGTAAAGCGTATCGATATGCCCTTTTACTGCAATCACTATCACGCCAACCCGGACAACACCGTGCTGGTCGGCGACGATGTGGATGACCTGGTTTTGATCGATGTTTCCGGGGAGAAAGCGACGCTGTCGGTGCTGTGCAATCACAAAACGTCATGGCACACGCAGAGCAGCCATTGTCACCCCACCTGGAGTTGGGACGGCAGCAAAATCCTGTATGCCTCGGACGACGGGGGAAAGGTCAATTTGTATCTGGTCGAGCCGTAAAAAATAGCAAATTGCAATAGCCGCAATGTCGGAGCCAAGTTCGTTGTGTGGAACGGCCTACAGTTGCTATTGGCAATTCGTAATCTTTGGAACAGGGAGGTAAAAATGGAATACTTTGCATCGCTCACATCGGACAGGGGCAAGAACGTGCTGCCCTACAACCCGTGCAAACTGCTCGACTTTGAGTTGATCAAGCTGTCGACGGGCGGATCACACCTGGCTCGAAGTGGGGATCGCGAGGTGCTGGCAGTGATCCTCGGTGGCAAGGCCTCGTTCCGTATCGGCAGCACGAGCTTTGACCACGTCGGCGGGCGGCCCAACCCGTTTTTGGGCAAGCCGCATTCAGTTTACATCCCGGTGGATACCGCGTTCAGAATGATGGCGACCCAAGGGGATGTCGACATTGCCCTGGTCAGCGCGCCGAGCGACCTGAAAGCCGAGCCATACCTGATCGGCCCAGAGCAGGTAACCAGCGGCGTCTGGGGTGCAGCCAATTTCAAGCGCTATTTTCACCAAATTCTGACCGTCGCCGGCCAGCCCGACCTGCTGGCGCGCCGCTTGATCGTCGGCGAGACGTTCACGCCCAGCGGCAACTGGAGCACTTTTCCGCCACATCGCCACGAAAAGGACGATCTGCCGCGCGAGGCCTATCACGAAGAGATGTATTATTTCAAGGTCTCGCCGGCCGACGGCTTTGGCATCTGCCACTATTACAACGATCAGAATGAAGAAGAAAACTTTACTGTGCGCGACAATACGATCATGATGGCCCCCAAAGGCTATCACACCGTGGTCAGCGCGCCGGGCTATATGACCTACTATTTGTGGTTCCTGGCTGGCGAGCAGCGCACCCAGGCCACCGTTGATGACCCGGCGCTGGGCTGGGTGAGCAAAACCGTGCCGATGCTGAAAGAATTGGGACATTAACGTCAAAAGTGATGCGTGAAACGTGATGCGTGAGGATGGGAAAAGACTTGGTTCGCTTGCTGATCCTCACGTTTCACGCATTACGAATCACGAATAACGTATTTTAAGGATATATTATGGATACTACACCCCCCCGCTCCTGGCTCTGGCAGCCCAACCTGATCGTCTTTATTTCCAGTGGTTGTATTATGATTCTTGAGCTTGTCGCCGGGCGAATCATCGCCCCCAGCGTCGGCGTGTCGCTGTACACCTGGACCAGCGTGATCGGCGTGATCTTGGCCGGGATCAGCTTGGGCAACTATATCGGCGGGCGGCTGGCCGACCGCCGGGCGTCGGCGCGGCTGCTGGGGATCATGTTTTTGCTCGCCGGCCTCACCTCGCTCGGTGTGCTCGGCCTGGATCGCCTTGATCTGATGGACAAGGTCGAGTGGCCGATTGTGCTCGAAATTCTGACCCTGATCACCGCGCTCTTTTTCATCCCCTCGACCATCCTCGGCACCATCTCTCCGATTGTGGTCAAATTGACGATGCGCGACCTGGACAAGGCCGGCAGCACGGTGGGCAAAATCTATGCTTTCGGTACCGTGGGCAGCATTGTCGGCACCTTTCTGACCGGTTTCTGGCTGATCTCCTGGCTGGGCACCTATACCATCGTGCTGGGGGTGGCCGTGGTGCTGCTGGCCCTGGGGCTGTTTTTTGTGGCCGGCCATCGCCTCGCCTGGTTTGGCGGGGCCTTGTTGGTGCTGATCGTCGGCACGGTCTTGTTCTACGGCCTGGGTTGGACCAAAAGCCCCTGCCTGCGCGAGACGAACTATTTTTGCATCAAGGTTCACGAGGAGGAGCACGATGGCGAACCCGTACGCGTGCTGATCCTCGACCGGCTGGTGCACAGCTATTCCTCGCTGGACGATCCGACCCGGCTGGTGTATGGCTATGAGCAGGTCTATGCTGAAGTGACGGCATATCAAGCCGAGCGGCACGAAGACCTGAGCGCGCTGTTCATCGGCGGCGGCGGCTATACCTTTCCCCGCTATATAGCGGTCGTCTATCCCGGCAGCACCGTCGACGTGATCGAGATCGATCCCGGCGTGACCGAGACTGCCTATGATTACCTGGGCCTCGGCCGCGATATGGAGGTGACGACCTATAACGAAGACGCGCGCATGTTTTTGCACCGCGCGCCGACAGAAAAATACGATATGATCATGGGCGATGCGTTCAACGACTTTTCGGTGCCCTATCACCTGACCACCAAGGGGTTTAACGATCGTGTCCACGCCTGGCTGAAACCGGACGGCCTGTACCTGGTCAACATCATCGACGGCGCATATGGCCGTTTT
Organism: Anaerolineae bacterium; assembly: GCA_016931365.1. The sequence continues at coordinate 32,513 of JAFGEY010000437.1, read as the reverse complement.
TTGCGCGCCTATACGTACACCCTGCGCCAGACCTTTAAATACGTTTACCTCTCGCCCACCGTCCAGAGCTGGCGCGAGACGGTGCGCAGCACCTTTATCCTCATCGCCACCGACACGCCGCTCGACCTGGCTGCGTTCGAGTTTGACGCGCTGTTCATCCAAAACCTGCTCAGCGAGACCGAGGTCGACGCGCTGCTGGCCGAGGCGGAACTGGTCATGCTCACCGACCGCTACGCGCCGGTCGAGCAAATGCTGGCCCCGGTGTTTTTGGACAAGACGGCGGAGTGAATAATGAAAATCTACGTTCTGGGTGATAGCATATCGATCCATTATGGCCCGTATCTACAGGCTTATCTGCAAGGGATGATCGACTATTCACGTAAAGAAGGGGAAGAAGAAGCCCTGCTCAACCTCGATCAGCCGCAAGGGGCCAACGGTGGGGATTCGTCGATGGTGCTGTCCTTCCTCCAGGCTAAAGCCGCGTCGGGCGGCATCGACGCCGACCTGTTGCTGGTCAACTGCGGGCTGCACGACATCCGCACCGACCCGATCACAGGTGCGCGGCAGGTAGAGATCGACGTTTATGCCCGCAATTTGCGCGCCATCGTGCAGACGGCGGCGGAGATGAAGCCCGAATTGATCTGGATGCGCACGACGCCGTGCGACGAGCGGGCGCACAACCGCGAAGGGATGCAATTTCACCGCTTTGCCACCGACTGCGTGGCCTACAACCGGGTGGCCGATCAGATCATGCAGGAGGCCGGCGTGCCATCAATCGACCTGTACACCTTTACGCTCAACCTGGGGCCGGACTTGTACTGCGATCACATCCACTTTCACGACCCCATCCGGCAAAAACAGGCCGCGTTCATCGCCGGGTGGTTGATGGCGTTCAGAGGCATAATGCATAATGCGTGAAACGTGAGGCTGGGAAATGCGAATCAGGTCTTTCCAACCCTCACGCATCACGTTTCACAAAAATTTAACACAAGGAACGACATTCGATGATCCTTGATCCTTCCTTTCTCAATCCTCCTACCGAATTCAGCCTCATACCATTCTGGTTCTGGAACGACGACCTGAGCGAGGCCGAACTGCTGCGCCAGATCGACGATATGGAGGCGCACGGCGTGTACGGCTTTGTCATCCACCCCCGTGTCGGCCTGCCGCGCAGCATCGGCTGGATGTCCGAGCGGATGCTGCATTTCGTGCGTTTTGCCGTCGATGAGGCGGCGCGGCGCGGGATGCAGGTAGTGCTCTATGACGAAGGGATGTATCCCTCCGGCTCGTCGTCGGGGCAGGTGGTGGCCGAAAACCTGCTGTACCGGTGTCGCTGTCTGGCTAAGGTCGACCTGGAAAGCGATCAAGCGCCTGCACTCCAGCCCGGCTGGAATCTGGTCGCCATAGCCACCCGCGCCAACGAGCAGCGAGTCGCCGTGATCGACCGCCCGGTCGATGCCTTTATCCGCGGCCTGCACTACATCGGCGAGGGGCCAAAGGAAGACGAGCCGCCCGCCGCCGACATCCTCAACCCCGACGCGGTGGCCGCCTTTGTGCGACTGGTCTACGATCGCTATTTTGAAGCGCTGCGCGATCATTTCGGCAAGACCGTGTTCGCCATGTTCACCGACGAGCCGGGTGTGCTGGGGCGCTGCCGGGAGCGCGGCGTGTGGCCGGGGACGACGGGCATCCTGGAGCACGTCAATGCCTATCTGGGCTACGATTTCACGCCCCACCTGCCCGCGCTGTGGTACGAGGACGAGACGGACGCCGTGCGCTACCGGCGGGATTACGAGCGCGCCATCGCGCAGCGGCTGGAAGAGACCTATTACACGCAGTTGTCAAACTGGTGCACGGCGCACGGCATTGCTTTAACCGGTCACCCGGCGGCGGGCGACGAGATCGGCCTGGAGCGCCATTTTCACATCCCCGGCCAGGACATCGTCTGGCGCTGGGTGCTGCCCAACCATCCCAGCGCGCTGGAAGGCCGCGAGTCGACGCAGGGCAAATGCTCCTCGTCGGCAATGCTGCACCTGGGGCGGCGGCGCAACAGCAACGAGTGTTTTGGCGCGTTTGGGCACCAGTTTACCTGGGAAGAGATGAAATGGCTCGTCGATTGGTGCTTTGTGCGCGGGGTGAACCTGCTCTACCCGCACGCCTTTTTTTACTCGGTGCGCGGCCCGCGCCGCGACGAGCGCCCGCCCGACGTCGGCCCGCACGCGCCGTGGTGGGATGATTACAAGCCCTTTGCCGACTATTGCCGCCGCATGTGCTGGCTCAATACGGACAGCGTTCATCAGTGCGAGGTCGCCATTTTGGGCCAGGCCAATTTCCTGCCCTGGCGGGCGGCCAAAATTTGCTTTCAACGCCAGTGCGATTTCAACTATTTGGAAATGCGCCATCTGTGGGAAGATGCGCAGGTCAGCGAGGATGGCATTCGCATTGCCGGGATGCACTACAAGGCGCTGATCGTCGACGGCGTGGGCCATATTCCCGTCGAAGCGATGCCCGCGCTGGGCGCGCTGGCCCGGGCCCGGCGGCTGATCGTCTATGGCGAGGACGAGTGGAGTTTTGACGGCGCGCAGATTGTCGACTCGCCTGATGCGCTGGTGGCTCAGATCGACCGGCTGGTCCCGCCCGATCTGACCGTCGAGCCGCCGCAGCCGGATCTGCGCTGCCGGCATGTGATCAAAGATGGTTTACACTATTATATGCTGTGCAACGAGGGGCGCGAGCCGCTGCGCTTTCGGTTGCAGGTCGCGGCGCAGGGCGAGATGCTGTGGGTCGATCCCTTTACCCTTGAACAGACAGTTCAAGAGCCCGAACTGGTGTTAGAGCCTTGTACGATCAAGCTGCTGAGAATCGGTTGATCGACCTGGATAAAAAACTCCCCGCTTGTGTGAGAACAAGCGGGGAGTTTGCGTTTGTACGGGTCAGTGACGCGGAATGATCGTCACTTTGCGGTTGTCGCCGCGCCCGACGCTTTGTGTGGTCACGTCGGGGTGATCGCGCAGGGCGAGGTGGATTTCGCGCCGCTCGTTGGGCGGCATCGGCTCCAGGGCGACCGGTTGGTGCGTGCCAGCCACGCGTTCGGCCATCCGCTGGGCGAGCTTGTGCAGCGAGTTGGCACGCCGCTGTTTGTACATGCCCACGTCGACGACCAGATCGACCCACTGCTCGACTTCGCGACTGACGATGAGACGGGTGATGTGCTGGAGCGCATTCAGCACCTTGCCTCGATGGCCGATCAGAATGTCCAGGGCCTCGCCTTGTACGTCGAGAACTACGGGTATGTCTTCTTTGGTAGATCCTCCGTTCAGGTGACCAACAACTTGAGCCTCGATGCCCATTTTATTCAAGAGTTCGCTGAGCGTTTGTTGTGACACCTGGACAACCTGTTCAGGTGTCAGTTTGTACTCGTCCGCAGCGTCCATACTTGCCGACGGTGCGAGCTGCGTGTCTTGAGGGCGGCTGCGGGGGGGCGGTTCGGCTGCTGGGGCGTCCTCGGCGGGGGGCTGAGGTTCAGGGAGCGATGTGGGAATGCTGGCCGGCGCAAGGGCTTCTAGACGAACGGTGGCGTCTCGGGTGCCGATCCCTAGAATACCGCGCCGGCCTTCTTCAACGATCTCGACATTGACCTGATTGCGTGTCAGTCCCAACTCGGCCAATCCGCGCTGAATCGCTTCTTCGACAGTCGCCCCACTCACTTGAATGCTGCGTTTGTCCATATACGTATCCCTTTCTATATATGCCGCGCAAATCGTCAAATGTGCCAAGCTCGCAAGGTCGCACGATCTGATGATGCGCCGGAACGCTTGCACGTCCATCGCCCCGCGTTCTGGTCGGGCAGCAACGTGCAAGCGGGAAATCGGCGTCGTTGGCCGGGGCCGCCGGGATAGCAAAAGCGATGGGTCAATCTTGAGTCTTGTAGCCGCGTTTGCGACGCCCCGACTTGGTTTTGGGCGGCTCCTGGCGCGGCGCTGGCGGCGCCGGACGCGGCTGGATCGCTTTGACGTCGGTGTCGTCATTTTTGATGAGTTTGTCAGTCAGCCATTGGATGCCAATACCAACGACGGCGCTGGCGATAAAATAGATCGACAGCCCGGCGGGCATTTGCATCGCAAAAAAGCCAAACATCAGCGGCATAGTGATCATCATCGACTGGCTCATCTGCGCGGCCTGGGGGTCGGCGGACGGCGGCGTGCTGGCCGTAGTCAGCTTTTGTTGTAGCCACGTTGTCCCGGCGACCAGGATGGGCAAAACGAGCATATCGGGGCGGCCCAGGTCGAACCACAGGAATTTGCTGGGCAGAGGCACCAGTTGCATAAATCCGGGCACGTTGGCCAGATATTTGCTCAGCACGATCATTTGTCCGGGTTGGTTGGCCAGTGCGCGGCTGATCGACTGGTAAAAGGCCCAGATGATCGGCAGTTGAATGAACATCGGCAGGCAACCGGTCATACTGGACAGAGGGTTGATCCCATATTCTTTGTACAGGTCGAGCTGCGCTTGTTGCAGTTTTTGCGGATCGTTGCGAAGTTTTTTCTTGAGCTTGTCGAGTTCTGGTTGTAGCGCCTGCATCTTGACCGAGTTCTTTTTCATCGATCGCTGTGAGGGCAGGGTAAAAGGCAAGGTGAGCACGCGGACCAAAAGAGTCATCACGACGATGCTCAAGGCAAAGCTCCATTCGGAACTGCCCAGGACTTTATACAACCAAATCAGCGCCAGGACAAACCACTGGATGAGCATTTCCCACACGTTACTTCTCCTCTTGTGCTGTCAGCGGGTTCTTTTCCCAGACAATGACATTGCGTTCCAGGTCAAGTGCGTACACGGTGCTGTCGGTTGCCACCACGTACAGGTGCTTGCCATCGTACACCGGTGTGGTGTGAATCGATGCTTTTTCGACCTTGTCGCCCAGCGGCGATGCGCGCTTGGTGCCATCGTCGGCGTTAAATACGTACAATTTGCCGTCTTCGCAGCCAAAGTAAAGCCAGCCATCGACAAAGGCCGGTTGGCTGCGCACCTCGCCGCCGACGGATTGGGTCCACAATGTGCTGCCGTCTTGGATACTCAACGCATACACTATGCCCTGGAGTGTGCCCAGGTACAACGTGTCGCCTTCGACCAGCGGCGAAGCCCACACACTGCCCTCGATCTTGGTTTTCCAGATCAGGCTGCCATTTTGAGCATCGATGGCGTAAATGTAACCATCGAGCGTGTTCTGGTACAGCACGCCTCGGCCGTCTACGCCGGCGGCATAGGCCGGGGCGGTGGGCAGCGCGCTGTGGGATTGATCAAAGGTCCACTCGGTCAGGCCGGTTTCGTCGTTGATGGCATATAGCTTGTGATCCATCGAGGCAATATACACCGTCTCATCGACAATCAGCGGCGTAGCCCATACCCAGTTTTCCGTTTCAAAGGTCCAGCGCACCCCTTGCGTTTCGACGCTGATCGCATAGACCTTGTGATCGGATGATGCCATATAGATCGTATTCCCGATCAGCGTCGGTTCGGCCAGCGCGGGAGCCGTTGTCCCGTCGAACTTCCATTGCAGCGTGCCGAATTGGTTCAGCGCGCGCAGCCCGGCCTTGTTTTCGCCCGCGCCCCAGATCGACTTTTGCCGTTCGCCCGCCGAAGCGATGTAGACAAAAGCGTCGTCAAAGGCCGGTGCGCTGGTGAACGGCCCGTCGGTGGCCTGCGGGGCTGAGCAGCCGCCGAGCAACCCGCCGCTTCGTTGCGCCGCGCCAGGATAGTTCCACAGCACCGTGCCGGTGTCGGCTTGCAGGGCAAAAACCTGCCCACTGACTAGATACACTGTTTCGCCGTCGACGACGAGGTCGGGCCATGTGCCAGAAACGGTACTCCCACAACCGATGAGCAGTGTGGACAGGATCAGAGCCAGGATAATCGGACGCCACCGCTTGTTGCGTTTGCCGGGGCGTGTTGATATGTTATTCAATTTGTAACCTCCTCATTCAGCAAGATCAAGCTCCAAAAAGGGCCTGACTGCCGGTGTTTTCTCCATTCTGAGTGACTTATGGCACGGGATCATAGCCGCCCGGGTTCAAGGGATGGCAGCGCGAAATGCGCTTGAGGCCCATCCATCCGCCTTTGAGCAGCCCGTGTTTGTCGATGGCCTGGTATGTATATTCTGAACAAGAGGGAATAAACCGGCACGTCGGGGCGGTAAACCGTGAAAAGGTGGCTTGATAAAGGCGAATCAGTCGCAAAATGACAAATCTCATTGTTTATAGCTGGTGTCCTCTCTGGTGACGCTTGTTTCCAGAGGACTCAGGTGTGCACGTTTTAGGACATCGACAATAGCCTGATTGATCTGTTCAAAGCTCGCCTCGCGTGCGGGATGCCGGGCAATGACGACCACATCCCAGCCCGGTTCGATGTCGGGCAATCGCTGCCGAACGGCTTCTCTCAGCACTCTCTTGACGCGGTTGCGCTGGACGGCGCCTCCGATGCGTTTGCTGACCACAAAGGCAAATCGACACTGGGGGGCTTGTCCTCGCTCTTTGGCGAGTACAACCCAGCGGTTGGCCCAGGACGAACCGGACGTACGGACTTGGTGGATCCGGATATTGCTCTTGAGGCGATATGCTTTTTTTAACATAACCGGTTGCCGGATGGATCATCGCCTACCGTAACCATTCCTGGCTACGATAGGCGATCATCCGCACAGACGCGTTGTTGCGTCGCCGGGTTATACGGTCAGACTGTGACGGCCTTTGAGCCGACGACGTTTCAAGACGTCGCGTCCGTCTTGGCTTTCCATCCTTTTGCGGAATCCATGTACACGGATGCGGCGACGTTTTTTGGGTTGCCAGGTGCGCTTGGGCATTGTTCAAAACTCCTCTACACAGACAATGATAACCGCCTATGGTGCGGCGGCTTGATTTCAAGCTGACTTGTGTTGGTGTGACAAGATATTATACCTGCATTGTGTCAAAACGGCAAATGTTATGATGCTGGGTACGGCGGCAGGGACATTGGATTTTACGGTTGTTTTTGCCGATTATTTAGTATATAATGACCACATCATCTTTTGCTCGTTGAGTCCATCTTGTTGCGTCCAAGGTGTTTGTGCGATGGCTCATCCAGTTCTCAACTTGTCCCATGATACGGCACATTTAGGGGGGCGAGATTGCAAGTCGGTGGATGTTGGCGTGCGCAGCATCGGCGAAGGCATCTTGAAAACGATCGAGTATTCGGATCTGTTTGATTACCCGCTCACAGCCCAGGAAATTCATCGCTATCTTGTTGGCGTCCAGGCGACCCTTGCCGATGTTCAGCGCCATTTGTCTGATAAGGCGTTGGTACCCGGATTGCTCAGCCAGCGATCCGGCTATTTTGTCTTGAGCGGGCGCGAGTCGATTGTGCAGTCCCGGCTGCGCCGTGCCAACATTTCAGCCAATTTGTGGCGTAAGGCAGTGCGCTATGGTTGGTTGATCGCCGCCCTTCCTTTCGTGCGCATGGTCGCCGTCACCGGCACGCTGGCCGTGGATAACGCAGACGCCGGGGCCGATGTCGACTATTTGATCGTCACCGAACCCGGTCGCTTGTGGCTTGTCCGCTCACTGGTGATTGGGGTGGTCTACCTGGGGCAACTGGAGCGTCTGGAAATCTGCCCCAACTATTTGATCGCCGGCAATGCGCTGGATTATTTTGACCGCTCGCTGTTTACAGCGCACGAACTTGCGCAAATGGTTCCCCTCTATGGCCTGGATGTGTACAAGGTGTTGATTCAAGTCAATGCCTGGGCACGCTGTTTCTTTCCCAATGCTTTCGGTCTTGACGACTTTGAGCGGCGTGTGCTGACCGTGCCTTCGCTACCCAAGCGCGCGCTCGAGCGCGCGTTGAGTGGACGGTTGGGCGATCACTGGGAGGCGCGCGTCCAGGCTGTCAAAATTTCCCAGTTGACGGCCCAAGCGCGCGCTGCCGGATCGACCTCGGCAGTGTTTACGCCGCAGTTGTGTAAAGGCCATGTCGACGATCACGGCCGCAAAATTGCCCAAAGATATGCAGAGCGTGTCCAAGGTGCGTCACAAGGAGCTTCCTTTGACGGTTGATTTGTTGCTCGTCAATCCTCTTTTTCTGCAGCGCGATCCGGTCGAGCACGAACTGATGACGCCCTACTTCCCTCTGGGACTACTCTATTTGGCATCGACGGCGCGGCAGGCCGGTTATTCGGTGCAGATTTTCGACTGTATGTTTCGCCGCAGTGCCGACGAATTTGCCCGCGCCCTGGATGAGATCCAGCCTCGCGTAGTGGGGTTCGGTATCCTCAGCACCGTGCGCGCGATGGCTGACGAGCTGATCGCCGTTGCGTTGTCCAAAGGCTATCCGATTTTGGTCGGTGGGGCCGACCCGACCGCGCGACCAGAGAGCTATTTGGCCGAGGCACAATGGACGGTCATTGCCGTGGTCGGCGAGGCAGAAGAGACGCTGCTCGAACTGCTTCCTGCACTGCTGGACCGACCGGGGGCCAAATCGTTGGGCGACATCGCCGGCATCGCCTACCGCGACCAGAGCGGCGAGATCGTCCACACCGGGCCGCGACCGCTGCACAAATCGGTCGACGCGCTGCCTTTTCCCGCCCGCGACCTGATCGACGTCGAGGCTTATCGCCGCGCCTGGCGGAGCAAGCACGAGAGTTTTTCACTGTCGGTCATCGCCAGCCGGGGATGTCCGTATGGGTGCGCGTGGTGCCAAAAGAGCGTCTTTGGGCGCAGCTTTCGCCTGCGTTCGTCGGAAAACGTCGCCGACGAGACGCTCGAAGTCAAAGAAAAGTATCATCCCGATATGCTGCGTATCGTCGATGACGTGACCGGCATCGACCGCGACTGGGTGCGCCGCTGGCGCGATGCGCTGATCGAACGGGGCGCTGTGATCCCCTTTGAGTGCCTCTCGCGCGTCGATCTCGTCGACCGCGAGATGTTGACTTGGCTCAAAGAGGCGGGCTGTGTGCGTATCTCTTTCGGCGCTGAATCCGGCTCGCAAAAGGTGCTGGACGCGATGACCAAGGGCACCCGTGTCGAGCAGCTCTATCGCGCCGCCGGGCTGTGCCACGAGTTGGGCATCGAACTCTACTTTTTCATCATGGTCGGCTATCCCAGCGAGGGCTGGGCAGACATTTTGGCCACGGCCAAAATGCTGCGCGAGACCATGCCTGACACCTTTAGTTCGACCATCGCCTACCCGCTCCAGGGCACGCCCTTTTACGAGCAGGTTAAAGATCGGCTGATCCAGGATCACGACTGGGCGCATACCGCCGAAAACCGCGTACTCTACCGGGGCGAGTATAGCACACGATTCTATCGTTGGGTGCAGCGCTGGTTTAGACATGAGTGGCGCTGGGCGCGCATCCGGACCGGATGGGAGCAGGCCGGGATAGTCACTTGTGTGCGCGTATGGATGTCACGATTTGTTTCAAAATATATCGTATATATTCTCCGTTATGCACCTCCTGACGCGCGCGCCGTGCCGGTGAGTGCACCGGGGCATTGAACGTGAAGCGTCAAACGTCAAACGCCAAATGCCTTTTGAGGTCTGCGCTCGTTTTGGCATCAGGGGCAATTTTGTTTCTGTCCGCTTGTGTTCTTTCTAAACGGCCACAGCAGTTATCATCCACTCACCTGTTTCGCTCAACCCGCGACGCCGTGATTTCCTCCCCGGTAGTCTATGACTTCGACGGCGACGGCGTGCTTGAAATCGCCGTCGGTTCCTGGGACGGTTCCTTTTACCTGCTCGACACTAGGTTGAAAGACCTCGCCGGTTGGCCCCAGCGCAGCCGCAAGGGTTTTTTCCCCTCCCCGGCCCTGGTCGATCTGGACAACGACGGCGTGCCCGAGATCGTCAGCGGATCTGAGGCGGGCAAACTCTTTGCCTGGCGTTGGACGGGCCAGACCGCGCCCGGCTTTCCGCTTGACTTTGGTTACAAGATTTGGGCCTCGGCGGCCGTTTTGCCCTCAGGGCAGATTGCCATCGGACACAGGGGCGAGATGCGTGTCTTTGATGCGCAAGGCAGGGCAGTCGACGGCTGGCCGCAGCCAATCCACGGCTGGCCCGACGCGACCGCCGCCTATGCCAGCGGGCTGCTCGCCCTGACTACGCTGACTCCCGGCGATCCTTCTGTGGGCTGGGTGTACGCCTGGCGGGAGGACGGCACGCTACTGTCCGGCTTTCCGGTCGAGTTGACCAAGGACTCGGACTCGTCGCCGGCGCTCGCCGATCTGGATGGCAACGGTCAACTTTGGATCGTCTTTGGCGACGACGACGGCTGGCTGCACGCCCTCGACCTGTCGGGGCAGGAACGGGCTGGCTTTCCTGTGCGCGCGTTTGGGCCCAAACCCGGCCCCACGCCGACTCCGCACCCGCCCGGCGGCAACCTCTATTCGATCGAGGCCTCGCCTGCCGTGGCCGATCTGGACGGCGACGGGCGATTCGAGATCGCCGTCGGTTCTTGGGATGGGCGAATGTACGTCTGGGATGACCGGGGACATCTCTTGCCCGGTTGGCCGGTCGAGGTTGGAGACCAGATCATCTCCTCAGCGGCGTTGGTCGACCTCGACGGCGACGACCGTTTGGACATCGTCGTCGGCTCCAAGGACCATTTTCTGTACGGCTGGACCGCGCTCGGCGACCCGTTGCCCGGTTTTCCCTACGATTTCGGTGCTGCCGTCTTTTCTTCGCCCTGGATCGGCGATCTCCAGGGCGACGGGCGCGCCGACGTTGTGGTCGGTGCGAACAACGGGGTTCACCTGCTGCGCGATGTCGGCCCGCTGGGGCGGGTGGCTTGGCCCCGATTCCACGCCGACGACCAAAACACAGGCGCAGCCCAGTGAGAAAAACGGCGATCAAGGTAGTGCGGTGGATGCTTGGGGTCGTGCTGACCTTCCTGCTGGCCTGGAAGCTGGTCGCCGAGTTGATCGAGCCACATGTGTTGCTCTGGTTCACGCCGCGCCAGCCATACCTGGAGGCGGAGACCGTCGGCGGGACGCGACTGCGTCTTTACCAGGATACGCGACCCTACGTCGGCAAGATCGCCGGACTGCAAAAGGGGCTGGTCTGGGTGCAGGGGCGGCAGGTGTTGACTGAAGAGGCTTACGGGTTTGGCTGCCCAATCATCATCTACAACGGGCTGGCCTACAACTCGGCCTATGCCGAGATCGACCTGATTGAGTTTGACGGTTTTACGCGGCTAACAAAGGTATTTACCATCGACACCGCCGACACACCGATCCGTTTTTTGCGGCGCAAGTACAAGCCGGTGCCGTCATTGGGTGAGATTGTTTTTCAGTACGACATCTATCCGGGTGGCGTGATCGAGGTCTCTGTAGATTTTTCCGGCCTGACCGTCGAGTGGAGCCAAGCCTACCTGATGAGCGAGCAGGGCGCACACCACTTTACGCGCTATACCGACAGCAATGGCGCGGACAAGGGCGTCGATCAACTGGGCATCTGGCAGACCTCGCAGCCGCTGCCGGAATGGGCCTGTTTTGAGCGCCAGGGCGGCAAACTGTGCTTTTGCGTCAAACCAAACTCCGAAGCACCAGCCATTCTATATTATGGCCGTGAGCGCTACAACCAATACAACTGGCGCGGGCTCTATTACCTGGCCTGGTCAGGGATGGACCTCGAGATCGATCCGACACCCACCTATCGTTATCGCATCCTGTTGGAGGCCGAGTGAGTCCAATCGCCCGCTGCCGTTCGTCTCTTGTTCATTTTCCCTTGTTTCCGGCTCTTTTGGTTTTATTGGCCATGTTTCTTCGCTTTCTCCGTTTGGGCGCAATACCTCTCTTGCCCGACGAAGCCTACTATTGGCTGTGGTCGCAGCGGCTGGCTCCGGCCTATTTCGACAACGCAGCGGGCGTGGCCTGGCTCATTCGCGCCAGCACGTTAATCGGCGGCGCGTCTGAGTGGGGCGTGCGTTGGCTGAATGCGGCGTTGGGCGCGGCGGCGGTTGGGCTGTCCTACTTGATCGGCGCGCGGTTGTTCGGCCGCCGGGCGGGACTGCTGGCGGCGTTGTTCATCGCCTTGGGCGCGCCCTATCTGGTCACTTCGCGATTTGTCTATACCGACGCGGTGCAATTATTCTTATTGCTGCTGAACCTCTACCTGCTCTTGCCGTTGTTTGGCCAACCCGCGCTAACCGGTGGTAGGGCGGCTTTCTATAGCCGCCTGATTCTGATGCCTAAACTACGTTTTCTTACTGTCGGCCTGAGTATGGCTGCGCTGCTCAACACCAAGTACAACGCCTACCTGTACGCCGGGGCGATCCTGGTCGTCTTGCTGCTTTGGCGGCGCGACCTGCTGCTCGATCTCCGCACCTGGGCTGTTTTTGGATTGACGCTGTTGGGCGCGTTGCCAGTGTTGGGTTGGAACGCGGCGCACGATTGGGCTTCCTTTCGCTGGCAGTGGGCCCACTTTGTGGCCGGGGAGACTGTAACTCTTGGCTCGCTGTTGGGCAATCTGCGCCATACCTGGGTCTACATCACCCCGCCGCTGATCCTGCTGGCGCTGCCCGGCCTGGTGATGTGGCGTGCGGATAAAACCCATCCGCTGGTCGCGCATCGCCTGCTGCTCATTGCCGGGGTGGTGCTCGTCGTGCCGATTCTCTTGAGCCCGGCAAACAGCCCGCGCAATCTGGTCAATGGGTTGGCCCTGCTGCTGATCCTCGGCGCGGGGTGGATCGACCTCATCCTGCAAGGCCGTCCTGCTTTCGTATCCTGGGGCGCGTCCCTGGCGCTGGTGATCGTGGTCGGCCTGTACGGCGCGGGCACGATCGCCGGGACTTGGGCACCGACCGCGTGGCCGCGCAGCTCGGTCGCCGACATCATCCGTGCCGATAGTTTGGGCTGGCGCAATACTGAAGCGATCGGGTTGAACGTAGATATGCCTGTATTTGCGCTGGATTATGGGATCGCCGCCCAGTTGAGCTACTACCTCGGTCGCTCTGTGTACACGTCGTGGGGCCAATACCGGCTGTGGGGCATCCCCGCTTTTGACGAGGTGCAGATCGTCTCGCTGACCTTTGTCGATCCCGATTTTATTACCGTCCGGCTGACCCAGGCGTTTGCTTGGGTGGACGGGCCCAGGGCAGTCGATTTGCAAGGTAGGGCAGAAACCAAAGCGGTGTGGATGTGGCGTGCTGGTGGGCGGCGCATCGATATGGAGACGTTTCTAGATCGGTTTGATTTTCTCGCGCTGGTGCAGGCCGCGCCATGATCTTGAAGCGTATCTGGCGACAGGTGCAGGGGCAGACGTATGCCCGGATCGGCAAGAATGCGCTGGCGTTACTGGCAGGGCAGGTGGGGGCGCGGCTGTTCAACTTGCTACTGGTGGGTCAACTGGCGCGGCTGGCGGGGACGGCGGCGTTGGGCCGCTACCTGCTGGCGATGACCGTTGAAGCGATCACCCTGGCAGTGATCGATCTCGGGCTGAACCCCTTTGTCACCCGTGAATTTGCGCGGCAGGATGTGCCGGAGCAAGATGCGTTGTGGGGCACGGTGCTGGCGATCAAACTGCTGGCGGCGGCGATTGGCTGTGTGCTGCTCAACGCGTTTTTGGTGCCGATCCTGTGGTCGGGCGAACGTGGGGCGTTGATCTCCATCGCTTTGCTGGCCTTGCTACCCGATGCCTTTGTCGGCTTGGTGACGGCACGGGTCAAGGCTCAGCAGCAGATGGAGGTGAGCAGCGCGATTGGCCTGGGGATACGCCTCGCATCGACGCTGGGTGGGCTGGCCCTGTTGTGGGCTGGCTGGGGTGTGGGGGCGGTGCTGTGGGCCTACGTGCTGTCGAGTACGGGGGGATCGCTGGCCTTTATCTGTGTGCTGCGGCGTTGGCAGGTTCGCGCTCACTGGGCAGGCTGGCATCACCGGGCGAAGGCGGTGTGGCGCGAGGCGCTGCCCTTTGCCCTGACCGGCATCGTCGCCATTCTCTATATGCGGCTCGACCTGCTGATTATTTCGTATAGCAAAGGCGATCTCGCTGCCGGCATTTACGGCGCGGCGTATCGGGTCTGGGAGGCGATCGGGATGATCCCGTCCAGCCTACTCGACGCGCTTTTTCCCGAGCTGTCGCGTCTCGGCGGCGACCGGGATCGCTTGAGTGCCTTTTACCGGCGTGGCCGTCGCTTAATGCTAGGTGTGATTATTCTGTTGATGCTTCCGGCATGGGTGGTTGCGCCGATGCTGATGTCGCTGCTGTACGGTGCGGGGACGAGTACGCCGGAGGCGATCATCTTGCTGCGTCTGCTTATGCTGGCTTTTCCTTTTCCCTTCCTTTACCTGCTGGCTGGGAATGCATTGTATGCGGTTGATCGACAGAGCAAGGTCACTGTGGCGATGGTCGTCGCCACGGCATTCAAAGCCGCTGCGGGGTTGGTCGTGATCGGGTGGTGGAGCTATTGGGGGGCGGCCTGCGTTGCACTGGCTGCTGAGGTGTTGCTATGGGCGAGTTTGCAGGGGATGGCGCGGCGGTTCGTGCTGCGTCCGTCTCGAACGAGTAAGTGATGATAGAAAGACGATCTTGGGCCGAGCGGTTGTATCAAACCAGCCGGGTGGTCTTTGCGTTGGCTTTTGTGCTGGCGATGATGACCCCAAGCTGGCGCGAAGGCACATTTGTGCGCTGGCCGCTGCTGCATGCTGAGGTGGGGGGCATCGAGATGCAGTTTGGCATCCTGTCTCTGCTGCCGGCTCTGTGCATCCTGGCCTGGGTTGCGGCGCGGCTGTTCAAGCAGCCGCGCTGCACTTGGCGTTGGGGTTCGATTTGGACGGCGCTGCCCCTGCTTGGGTTTGGCGCGTGGACGTTGATCCGCGTCTGGCCGGTGCATTTGCGCCACGTCGCCTTTGTAACCGTGGTTTCGGTGCTGATTTTTTGGGGTGCTTACCTGTACTCGGTCAACGTGCTCTCCCGGCGCTGGATGGTGAGCCTGCTGGCAGCGTTGACCCTGCTCCAGGGGGCGATTGGGACGATCCAGTTCGTCCGCCAGGAATCGCTGGGCCTGTTCTGGATGGGTGAGGGCTGCCTCGACCCGATGCGGCGCGGCGTCAGCGTGGTCGAGGCAGCAGGACGGCGCTGGGTGCGCGCCTACGGGATGACTGCGCATCCCAACGTGTTGGGCGGCTATCTGGCGATGGGCGCGCTGATCTGCCTAGCTGCCGGCGTCAAGGCGCGCGGGCGTTGGCGATGGATGCTGTGGGGCACGGCGGGCGTCGGCGCGTTGGGCTTGTTGTTCACGTTTTCCCGCTCGGCCTGGCTAGGCGCAGGGATCGGCCTGGTTTATTTGCTGTCGATCCTGAGACCCTGCCGCGCGGTTGACTGGCGTTCCAGGCGCGTGCGGCGAACGATGTTCGTCCTCGCCGGGCTGGCCGTTGTTGCGCTGCTCGTTTTTCTCTGGCTGTACGGCGACCTGCTGGTCACCCGTTTTTTCCGGCTGGACAGCCCGCTTGAATCGGCGTCGATCCAGGAGCGGCTTGTCGATGTCAGGCAGGCGTGGAGTCTGATCCACGTCGTACCATTCAAGGGGACGGGGCCGGGCTATTACGTCGGCGCGCTGTGGGCGCGGGTGACTGATCCAGCCTGGAAGGGCTTTCGCACCATCCACAACATTCCCTTGCTGGTGACGGCAGAGTTGGGCATTCCCGGCTTGTTACTCTGGCTGTGGCTGATCCTGGGCCCGCCGCTGGCGCTGTGGCGGCACAAAGTGGCCGATCCATTGGAAATCGGGCTGGCTTCGGCGCTGGTGGTGGCTTTTGGCGTTTCGATGCTCGATAATTACCTCTACATTCCAACTACTTGGTGGCCGGCGCTCTTTTTGGGGTTGTTGCTGGGCAGTTGGACAGGACAGAGGCAGGAACAAGATCATGTGCGCTACAGGGACATCGCCCAGGGATTCGATCTTGCTGCTGGGTGTTATGACGATGAAACGACGCGAAATTCACCGATGGCTGACATGCGCCGGATTAGTCTGGAAACGTTGTTATCAACCTTTAAGGCGGGCGATCGCCTGCTCGAGATAGGCTGCGGCACAGGCGAGGAGGCGATCGCCCTGGCCCGCGCGGGTGTCCGCGTGCTGGCGACCGACCTGTCTGGCGCGATGGTCGAGATCGCAGCGCGCAAAGTGGTCGAGGCGGGACTGGACGACTGGGTCCAAGTGCGGCAGTTGGCAGCAGGTGAGTTCGGGGTGCTGGTCGACGAATGGGGAGTTGGTGCGTTCGACGGCGCGTATGCCAGCTTTGGGCCGCTCAACGGTGAGCCGGACCTGGCGGGTATCGCCGATGTGCTGAGACAGTTGATCAAACCGGGCGGACGGCTGTTGGTTGGAGTAATGAACCGCTTTTACCTGTGGGAGACGGCCTGGTTTGCGCTGCGCGGGCATCCCCGCCAGGCCGTCCGTCGATGGGGGGGCAAGGTGCTGGCCGGCGTGTCGCCGTCGCTGCCGGTGCTGATCCCGACCTGGTACTATACGCCGCGACAATTTGCGCGCGCGTTTGCCTCGTTTCGTCAGGTGAGCTGCCGCGCGCTGCCGCTGCTGCTGCCGCCGCCTTACGCGGCGTATCTGTGGCCCAAACTGCGGTTTCTGCACGCGCTTGAACGCCGGTTGGCTTCGCTTTGGCCGTTCAACGCACTTGGCGACCATTTTTTGATGGTGTTAGAAAGACGTCAAAAACTCAACGCAAGGACGCAATAATGAGGCAAGGACGTGGATGTTGAGTGCATCCGGGCAACCCTGTGCATTTTGCGTTCTGGACTCTGGCGAATCTATATATAGTAGTGGAATCGAAGCTTTAGCCGGATTTCAACCACTAGATGTAGACCGGCTGAAGCCGCAACTCCCAAAAACGCCAGTGTTCAGTTGCGTTGAGTTCTGATGTTTCTCGGTTCAATATGCGTACAGCCGGCCGTAGGGCCGCAATGAGAGCGGGATCAGCTTTGTAAACGGCTGGCTCAGGATCGATTCCGGGTCGCGGTCGAAATAGTCGCAGTATTCTTTGACCAAGTCGCGAACAAGTTGACGCTCTTGATCCTCAATCGGCACGCGCCCGACCTCTTTGCCGAGTTGAACGTCGTCCACGTCGCCGCGCAGGTACATCACCCCGCCGTGCATCCCCGTGCCGATAAAATTGGCTGTGTGCCGCCCGCCGGGTTTGAGGGTCAAGCCGAGCACAAGCAGAATGCCGCCGGCCATGTATTCGCCCAAAAAGTGCTGCGCCGTTCCGCCGATGGCGATGATCGGGCGTTTGTCCTGGTATTCTTTCATATGGATGCCCACGCGGTAGCCTACATCGTCGCGGATGAAAATCTTGCCGCCGCGCATCGAGTGCCCGGTTACGTCTCCCGCGCGCCCGTGGATGATTACGGTACCCTCGTTCATCGTGTTGCCGCAGCCGTCCTGCGCGTTGCCGTGCACGATCAGGCGCGGGCCATCCATAAAAGCAGCCAGGTCACTGCCCGGCGTGCCATAGATGTGGATCTCCACCGGGCGGTTCAGGTCCGTGCCGATGTAGCGCTGCCCGAATACGTTTTCGATGTCGATCCGCTCAAAGCCGTCGATAACGGCCTGGCGCAGCCGGGCGTTGAGGTCTTTGTAGTGTAAATCTTGCGCATCGATTTTAAGCGTTATTTGCGTCATTTTCGCCTTCTCTATAGACTGCCTAATGAGCCAGCCGCCGGTGGTCAGCGGTCGTCCGTCGGCGGTCGTTATGCCGGAACCAATTCGGCCATAGAAATCTCATTGGGTATTTCCTGGTATAGCGACATTCCTAGCCGTCCAATGACCGGCTCGCCGCCGACGGGCTGCCACACGCGATCCAGTTTGCGGTCGACGAGGCGGATCGGCGCTTCTTCCGATGATACGTACAGCCGGTTACCCTTGGTCGCGGCAACCAG
Source organism: Anaerolineae bacterium (assembly GCA_016931365.1). The sequence goes on along the minus strand of JAFGEY010000437.1, from coordinate 14,606 downwards.
CGGGCGCAGACGGATGCGGTCGCTCAGACCCATCATCTCACCGTGCCGGGCGACGATGATCGTGAACGGGCCGTTGCTCAACAAACCGCCATACACCTGACGCAGCGAGCGATAAAGCGCCTGTTCGTCCACCGGCATGCGCTCGATTTCGGCCCACAGCGGTGGGGCGAGCACTTTGGCCGCGATTTCGGAGGGCAGATTGTGGCGGCGCATCAAAAAGTCTGCGGCGTAGGTGATCACCTCGGTGTCAGTGCCCATCGTGCAGTGGTAGCCGCGCATCTCTAAATAGCGTCGATTTGCGCCGTAGGATGAGATTTCGCCGTTGTGGACTACCGTCCAGTCGAGCAGGGCAAAGGGGTGCGCGCCGCCCCACCAGCCGGGTGTGTTGGTTGGAAAACGGTTGTGCGCCGTCCACAGGTAGCCCTCGTAATGGACGATGCCAAAATACGTGGCAATCTGATCGGGCAGGCCAACGCCCTTGAACACGCCGACGTTTTTGCCACTGCCATAAATGTACGCGCCGAGGTCGGAGGTATTGACCTGCATCACTTTGGAGACAATGTACTCGTGCTCGTTCATCAATTCCAGGGCAGGGTTTTTTTCATCAACCCGGAGAAAGTAGCGCCAGATCATCGGCGCGTTGGGCAGTTCGGGCATCGGTGTGTGTGGCATCTCTTCAGCATACACCCACACAAAGTTGGTTTTGAGCAGTGATTCCACCTGCGGCCGGTTGTCGGCATGCATATACATCACGTGAAAGGCGTAGCAATCTTCATATTCGGGGTAACAGCCATAGACGGCATAGCCGGAACCGAGGCCGTTGCCGCGCTCGTTCATATTGGCAATGCCGGTGACGATGTCGTGACCAGACATTTTACGTCCAGTGACGTCCATAATCCCAAACAGTCCGCAGGCATCGAATACTTTGTCGTCGCCGTAGCGGTTTTCGAGAGAAGCGTAATTCATCCTATCCTCCATCGAGTAGACAAGGGAAGAGGAAAAAGTAGACAAGGAGTTCCCTTGTTTCCTTATCCCTTGTTTCCCTCATACTTCTATCCCTTCGCCCACGACCAGGTGTTTGCGATAGTCTTTAGGCAGCGAGATCAACCCGAAATTGCCGGACATCAGGTGACTTTTGAAGGGGGTTACGTCAATCCGATCACGGATCAGGCCGGTGTAGATGCCTGCGCGGTCGATATCGCCGATAAACATCGCTCCAACCAGTCGGTTGCCCTGCAAAACCAGTTTTTTGTAGATTAGCGCCTGGCGATCATATTTGTCCATCACTTCATAGGAGGGGTCGTCGTCGGGCGGGCTGGTGATGCCCACCGAGATGGTCGGTACGTCGCACACACCGATGGCGTTCATCGGCAGGCCGCCGTCATAGGGCTTATCTTGCCCAGCCATATTTGCCCCGGCGATCGCGCCCTGACGGTAGGCCAGCGGCCAGATGGCGAGGATGCGGTCGGCGTCGATCAACATATCATAGGCCTCAACGCAGTCGCCGGCGGCGTAGATGTTGGGCACGGTGGTGCGCATGTGCCGGTCAACGCAGATACCGCGATTGATCTTGATCCCCGAATCTTGCGGGATAAAGCCGGTGTTGGGCCGCACGCCGATTGAGAAAATGAGCAAGTCGCAGTTGATCCGCTCGCCGTCGCGCAAAATGACGTGATCGACGCGGTTGCCCCGGCCAATAATCTCTTGCACGGTAGTGCTGGTGCGGATTTCGACGTGCTCGCGGCGCAAGATCGCCTCCGAGAGATGCGATGCGGCGGGGTCGAAAATGGTGCTCAGAATGCGGTCGGCCAACTCGATCACCGTGATCTTGATCTGGCGCGCAAGGAGCGCCTCGACCGTTTTCAGGCCGATCAGCCCGCCGCCGATGACCACCGCCGATTCGGTGCGATGGTCTTGAATGTAGCGATCGATGTGCTGCGCGTCTTGCCAGGTAGTAAAAGTGAATGTGCCTTCCAGGTCGGCGCCCTTGATTGATGGCACAAAAGGTTTGCCGCCGCTGGCGATGAGCAGTTGGTCGTATTCCAACGTGCCGCCGCCTTCAAGCAACAACTTGTTGGCCTGTGTGTCGATGCTGGCTACCCGGACGCCGAGCATCGTATTGACCCGGTTTTTCTGGTAAAAATCGGTCGGGCGATAATACATACGGCTTTTGTCTACCAGCCCACCGAGCAGATACGAGATCAGCGGGCGCGAATAGGTATGATGCGGCTCATCGGAAACGAGGGTGATCGGGTTATCCTGATCGTATTGGCGGATCGACTCGACCGCGCCGATCGCGCCGGCGGAATTTCCTATAATGACATATTTGATGCTCATTTATCTTTCCTTTTGTAGGGGCGCGGCGCGCCGTGCCTCTACCTGAACAGCGCTTTGACCGAGACCCGCCGTTTGAACGCTTCTTCATCTTCGTATACCAGCGCTTCGTTGGGACAGTGCGCGGCACAGGCCGGTGTTTTATTCCCATAGCACAAATCGCACTTGGACGCGGCCTTGGTGCCCACCAGGTTGCGCTTGATCGCGCCATAGGGACAGACCATAATGCAGGTCCAGCAGCCGACACAGCGGTCTTCGTCGCAGAGCACGGCACCCGTTTCCTCGTCGCGGTGCATCGCGCCGGTGATGCACGCCTCGACGCAGCTCGCTTCGTCGCAGTGACGGCACTGCATCGCAAAGGAGAGCGGCCCTTCCTCTTCGACCAGCAGGCGCGAGAGCGCGCGCGGGGCCTCTTCTTTGTAGGCCTTGATGATTTTTCTGGATGTCGAGTGCGCGGTCAGGCAGTGAATCTCGCACAACCGGCAGCCGATGCAGTATTCTTCGTTCACATAGATGCGTTTCACGTTACATCCTTTATTGTCAAACCTTTTGCGGTCAGTAGTCAGCTGTCGGTCGTCAATCGAGTGCCGGCCGCTGACCGCAACCGTTACGCTTGCCCGGCTGATTTAATCCCCAGGGCATCCAGTTCGACCTGGTTGAGGCCGATGCCGCGCAGGTGATCGCGGTTGCCGCGCAGGCTCTCGATGGCGTTGATACCCATCCCGCCGAGCATTTCCTTGATCTCTAGCGACCAGGCGCGGATCAGATTGCTCAAGTGCCACGCGCCGATGTTGGGGTTGAGGCGCTTGGTCAGGTAGGGGTCCTGGGTGGCGATGCCCCAGTTGCACTTGCCGGTGTAGCATTTCTGGCATAGGTGGCAGCCTAGGGCGACCAGTGCGCTGGTGGCTACGTAGACCGCGTCGGCGCCCAGGGCGATGATTTTGATAATGTCGCCGCTGTTGCGAATTGACCCGGCGGCGATCAGCGAGACCTGGTTGCGGATGCCTTCCTCGCGCAGTCGTTGATCGACGGCTGCGATGGCGGTCTCGATGGGGATGCCGACGTTGTTGCGGATGATCGTCGGCGCAGCGCCGGTGCCGCCGCGCAGCCCGTCGATGGCAATATAGTCGGCCCCCGCACGGGCGATGCCGCTGGCAATCGGCGCGACGTTGTGGACGGCGGCGATCTTGACCCCGACCGGCTTTTTGTAGTCGGTCGCTTCTTTGAGCGCGTAAATCAACTGGCGCAAATCTTCGATAGAATAAATATCGTGGTGTGGCGCAGGCGAGAGCGCGTCGGTGCCCTGCGGGATCATGCGTGTGCGCGACACTTCGGCGGAGACCTTTTCGCCGGGCAGGTGCCCGCCGATGCCCGGCTTGGCTCCCTGACCGATCTTGATTTCCAACGCTGCCGCCGCGTCGAGGTATTCGGGGTGTACGCCAAAGCGCCCGGAGGCGACCTGGGCAATCGTCCACGGCCCGTATTCGTACAGGCTAGAGTGCAGGCCGCCCTCGCCGGTGTTGTACAGGATGCCGCTTTCTTGGGCCGCTTGAGCCAGCGACAGGCAGGCATTGTAGCTGATCGAGCCGAAAGACATGGCCGAAAACATGATCGGCGTATCCAGCACCAACTGCGGCCCGATGCGGGTGTCGAGGCTGACTTTGTCGTCCTTGCCCAGCTTAACCTCAACCCGATCCGGCTTGCGACCAATGTAGGTGCGCAGTTCCATCGGCTCGCGTAGCGGATCGATGGAGGGGTTGGTGACCTGCGAGGCGTTGAGCAGCAGGTGGTCGAAATAGATGCGCTGCGGCTGGTCGCAGCCCATGCCGGTCAGCAGGATGCCGCCGGTTTCGGCCTGTTTATAGATGCTGTTGAGCCGCGCGGCAGTCCAGTTGGCGTTCTCGCGAAATTCCAGCGGCGTGCGGCGGATAGTCAGCGCGTGGGTGGGGCAGAGCGTGACACAGCGGTGGCAGCCCACGCAGCGCTGCTCTTCGCTGTACACCCAATCGTCGTCGGGGTCGTATTGGTGTACGTCGTTGGCGCACTGCCGCACGCAGACCTGGCAGGCGATGCAGCGAGTGTCGTCGCGTTCAACGATAAATTCTGAGGTCAGTAAACTGAGCGGCATGTTTGTTCAGCCGTCCGGCCCGATTTGTCCGGTAGAACGCAAAACGCCGCAGGGCTGGCGATTGGGTTTCAGTCGCAACTCACTGCAGCGTGAACGTTGACAATGTGTTTCAATGTGGACTAGATCGAGGCCGGAAAAAAAGTCGGCTATTCTCCTTTCCAAAGGATGGTTGGGGTCAAGAAACCGGGTTTTTGACAAAAACCCGGTTTCTTCTCTAGGATCCGCCTTGCTGAAGGCGGTATTCCAGGATGCGAAAGTGTTCCATCAAGATGGCTCGGCCGCGCACATTGTCTCGCGCTTCAAGCGCCTCAACGATCTGGCGATGGCTCGACCACATCTCTTCGTAATAACTCAGATCAAAATAACGGTGCAGTTCGACCGCTTCATAGGCGTCCCAGTAGGCTTCGAGCAGGCCGATGACAAAGGGATTGTCGAGCCGATCAAAGATGCGCAGGTGCAGCTCGCGATGCTCGCGGTGCGGGATTTCAATCGGCGCATCCGATAGCCTTTGCTCGGCGCGGGCCAGTATCTGTTTGAGCGCGTCAATGTCCGATTGCTCCAGCAGGGAAACGGCCTGGTCCCAGAAAGCCAGCTCGAGCTGGGCGCGGACGCGGTAAAAGCGGTCGAAATTGCACTTGTCGCAGGCGATGCTGTATAACACTGCCGGGCGGATGGCCGTGTAAAAGTCGAACGGCTGGATGTAGGTGCCGTCGCCGGGTCGCATCTCGACCAGACCGTACGCTTGCGCGGTGATCAAGTCTTCGCGCAGTTTGCCGCGACTAACCCCAAGTTTTTTGGCCAAATCTCCCAACGGTGGAAGCTTGGTGGCCTCTTCGCTGTCTTTTGGTCCTTCGGCGATCAGGTAGTGGAGGACGGAAAATGCATCTTGGCTGCTCACGTCTTTCCTCCTGTACACCAGTGCGTTGTGCAGGGTGCATAACAAATGCCTGGAAAAAAGTTTGTATAGATTGTATCGATTATACCTTTTAAACGATGATTTGTCAAATCGTGCCCAACATCGTTCGAACAGGGGCGTCGTGGTTGCGCGAGGACAGGGTTATGCGAGCGGGCCGATCAAGTTGCCGGCCAGGGTGAGCACCGGCTGGTCGAGCGGGGTGAGCCACTTGTTCCAGCCGCCCTCCTGATAGAAATACCTGGGGCCGGGTGGAAATTTAAGGGCGATGGCTTGGCGCATTTCGGGCGTCATCAGCAGCAAGGGGTTGATGATCCACTTGCCCTGCAAACGCACTTCAAGGTGCAGGTGTTCGGCGGCATTGGCATAGCCGGTCTCGATTTCGCCCATGATGGTGTCCGGCGTGATTGGCTGGCCCTTCTGAAACGTGTGCGGCTTGGCGACATGCCCATAGATGATGACGTAATCGCCGATTTGAACGCGCAGGTCATTGGGTTTGTAGGCCGCCGTGCGATGGCTCTCAAACACACCAGTGACGCCGGCATAGATGGGGATGCCTTTGGCGGTCGAGTTGCCGAAATCCAGCCCGGCATGCAGCCCTTGCGCGTATTTATACCACGTTGCACCGCTTTTCCAAAGGTTGTAAGCAAAGACGTTGTTGCCATAGTACTGCCAAAACAAGGTCTGCTCCAGCGACACAGGCAGGCTTTTGAACAAGCTGTCGCGCATCGGCAGGGTGTCGACGTTGGGCAGGCCGTCGCTCATCATGTCGACGCCGGTTGGCGCAGACGCACTGAGTTGTTTGGCCGCCAGTTTTTGTGGGGCGGTGCCCGGGCTGAACAAAAAGACCTGGCTGCCGTCGGCGGCTTTTTCGGCGCTCCAGCCGGCGTCGTGTTTCCACCACACGTATCCGTCAGCCTCGGTCCGCGAGTCGGCCTGGACGCTGACGACCTGTTCGGGCTCCAGCCAGCCGACCGATGCGCCGTTCAGTCCGGGCTTGTCGCGCACGCGCACGCGCACGCTGCCCACCTCAAACAGTTGAGATGCAGCCGGCTGCGCCGGAGGCAGCGCAGGAGCCACTTTGGCGACGCCTTTGCTGACCGGAGGCGCGCTTTCTGTGGGCTGCACTTTTTGCAGGTATACCTCGCTGCCATCAAGGGCGCATTCGGTGCTCCAGCCGGCGGCGTGTTTCCACCACGCGTAACCGTCGACCTCGAGCCTGGAGTCTGATTCAACCACGATCAGTTTGCCGGGCGGTAACCATCCGGTGTGCTCGCCGCTCAGACTGGGTGTGCTGCGCACGCGCACGCGCATCGCGCCAACTTGCATTGTTTCGGGCTTGTGACTTGGTGTGGTCATAACCTCCCCTTTCTGGATTGAGATTTGCAGTGCCGGAAGAGTGAGCCGGATATTTGTCAGAGTCCGGATTGCTTGACTAAATTATACCCGGTTCATACGGACAGGCAAGCTCCGACTTGGTTTCCCCAAAAACATCTTGGCCGTTTTGGCGGAGTAGTGTAGAATAGACAAACAAGCAACCAGACTGCTCAACAGTCAAACTACCTATATTTTGATTCAAAGGAGAATGCACAATGTTAAATTCTATTCCTCGTCCCGAACACCCCCGACCGCAATTTGTGCGCGGTGCTTGGCTCAACCTCAACGGTCTCTGGACCTGCACGTTCGATTTTGGCAAATCGGGCTGGCAGCGCGGCCTGGCTGCGAGCAAGGGCTTTGACGACCCGATCACCGTCCCCTTTTGCCCCGAAAGCCTGCTCTCCGGCATGGGCCACACCGATTTTATCGAGATGATGTGGTACCACCGGCAAATCGAAATTCCCGCCGATTGGGCCGGGCAGCGCGTGTGGTTGCGTTTTGGTGCCGTCGATTACGAGAGTGAGGTGTTTATCGACGGCGTGCCGGTGGGGCGGCACTGGGGCGGTACATCCTCTTTTGGCTATGACATCACCACCTGGGTGACGCCGGGCGAGGTGCACGAACTGGTGGTCTATGTGCGCGACGAGACCCGTTCCGGCGTACAGCCTGGCGGCAAGCAGTGCCCTGACTACCATTCGCGTGGCTGCCATTACACTCGCACCACCGGCATCTGGCAGACGGTGTGGCTGGAGGCTGTGCCTCCCTTTGGCCTGGAGGATGTGCAGGTCATTCCCGATCTCGACGGCGCGCGCTTTGTGCTTGTCCCTCGCTTTTTCGCCGTCCGGCGCGGGCTGCGTTTCCGCGCTACCCTGTTCGATGGATCGGCGCAGGTCGGTCAGGTCGAAATCCCGGCCGGCAACGCGTTGTCCTGTTCGCTGCCGATTGCCGCCCTTAGGCCGTGGTCGCCCGCCGATCCTTTCCTCTACGATCTGCGCTTTGAGGTCATCGATGTCGATGGCGCCGTCCTGGATGCGGTTGAGAGCTATGCCGGACTGCGCAAGGTACACGTCGAGGGCAATCAGGTCTTGCTGAACAACGAGCCGTTTTACCTGCGTCTCGTACTTGACCAGGGCTTTTACCCCGACGGCATCTGGACCGCGCCCAGTGACGCCGCACTGCGGCAAGATATCGAGTTGTCGATGGCGGCGGGATTCAATGGTGCGCGGCTGCATCAAAAGGTGTTCGAGGAGCGCTTTCACTTTTGGGCCGACCGGCTGGGCTATCTCACCTGGGGCGAGTCGTCGAGCTGGGGCATGGACGTCACCGAGCCGATCAGTGCGCGCAATTTCCTCAGCGAGTGGGAGGAAATCATCATCCGCGACCGCAACCACCCGTCGATCATCGCCTGGACGCCGTTCAACGAAACACACAATGTCGGCGACGGGCGGCAGCACCCGCGCCTGCACACCGACGCCTACGACCTGACCCGCAACCTCGACCCCACGCGCCCGGTCAACGACGCCAGCGGTTACGTCCACGTCAAGACCGACCTGTGGACGGTGCACACCTACAACCAGGACCCCAACCTGCTGCAAGAGCAGTTGCAAGTGCATCCGGGCGGCGTATGGCGCAATTTCCCCGATCGCGAGGTAGCCTATGGGGGACAACCGTACATCGTGGACGAGTTTGGCGGGATCAAGTGGATTGCCGGGCAGCAGTTTGCCCTAAACTCGTGGGGCTACGGCGAAGGCCCCAAGACGCTGGACGAGTTTTACGCACGACTCGAAAGTCTGGTCGATGCGATTTTGGGTCACCCGCACATCTGCGGGTTCTGCTACACCCAGCTCACCGATGTCGAGCAGGAACAAAACGGCGTATACAATTACGACCGCACGACGAAATTCGATATGGAACGTGTAGCGAAGATTTTTCGCAAGGCGCTGTAAACAGAGTTTTTGACAAATTCTACAAACACTTGTAGTAGGCGCGCTTTCTATAGCGCGCCTACTTTTTTGCATGTCGGCAGAGACCGTCGGCACCCTTTTTTGTGAGGTCGTCTGAGCTAACTGGATATACCCAACAAACTGCGCGCCTCTTTGGCCATTTTGAGAAGGCGGAAACGCCGGATGCCGGCCCAAAAATCGGCCATATCCTCGATTCGCTCGAACCTCTGCCCGGCGGGCCTGTTTTCGTCTTGCATCAACAGCAGATCTTGTTTGACGCCCGCCAGACCACGCAAAGTCATCGCGCAGGTGTAACCCAAGCGTGCTTGTTCGGCGTCGCCCGTCCAGCCCATATCGCGCAGGCCGGCGATGTATCCCCCAAAAATGGTCTGATCGAGGAAATCGGCCTGGTTGGGCGAGATGCGGGGCGAGTAAAGAGACAGCGCTACGAAACAGACCAGTTCTTCTCCGACTGCGGCCCGTCCGGCCAAAGCCCAGTCGATCAGCTTGGTGCTGGTTGAGTTGTGAAACATATTGCGCGGGAACACATCGAGGTGGCAGAAGGTTTGCGGCAGGCTGGTCAGCGGCGCGCTAAAGGCCTCCCGCTCGTGCCAGATGGACAAAATTTCATCTTGAGCCGACACGGGCAGCGTGCGTTGGGGCAGGGGATGCTTTAGGTAATCGTCGAGGTGGTCGAGCACGTCGGCCAACGGTGGGACGATGCGGCAGTGCCATTGATCGGTGAGCCACAGATGATTGGGGATCGGATGCCCGGTCAGGTAAGCGCCGTTAAAGCGACCCAACCGGCGGGCGACTAACCGAAAATCGTCCCAACTCCAGGCCGGGTTTTTGTCTCGAACTTCCTCCATCCAGATCCAGCAGGCATCCCGCAGTTCGGTGCATGCGTAAATGAGTGGTGTGGTTAGCCCTGTTTCGGGCAGCGCATCGAGCATCCGCGAACGGTACAGTTCGTATTCCCGCTTCCAATAATAGGGCGAATCGACCGTTTCGTCGGGACGCGCATAGAGGACTTTGAGCACCAACGACCAGGGCTGTCCGGACTCTGTCTGCCCGGCGACACGATAAAGTGCGGTGCCGCCGACCATGCTCCCAAAACCGCCATAAATGATTGAAATGTCCCAGCTGGCAGGCACAGCCGTGGGATCATCCAATGCCTGGCGGATCAGGGGAATCAGCGTTTCTTGATCGATGTTTTTAATGCGGTCATCCATAGGCTGATCTTGATTGCTCATTATTTCTTTTTTCCGTGACAATTTTTGTATTTTTTGCCGCTTCCACACGGACAGGGCGCGTTGCGCGGTGTGCCTTCGTACTGCTCTTCTTTCGCCTCCTCTTGCCGCGCCAATTCGACCATAATGTTTACGGGTGGACGGCCATAGCGCAGTTCGTTGGCCATAAAGCGCATATACGGGTCGATGTGGTGGAAAAAGACCTTGTACCCTGCGCACAGATGGCTGACGCGCTCTTCGCCTGGCGCGGGGCGCTCGATGCGGTTCTTGGGACACGCGCCGTTACAGACGAAACGCACGTCGCATTCGAGGCACTGCCGGGGCAGCGCATCGCGTTTGGCCAGGCCAAAGTGTCGCTGCTCTGACGAGCCGACCATCTCGGCCAGCGATTTTTCCAGAATGTTTCCCCGCCGGTGCCTCGGCTCGACAAAGTGGTCGCAGGCATAGAGATCGCCGTTGTGCTCCAGCACCAGCGCCAGTCCGCAGGTCTGCTCGAACACACACAGGCCTGGCTGCTGGCCCACCCAGGCGGCTAGCGACACATCGAAAATTTGCACAAATATATTTCCGACATCGCGGCGCACCCACTCATCGAAGACCCCAATCAGGAATTGGCCGTATTGCGGGCCGGTAACAGAGCGCCCGGTGAGCGTTTCGCCCTCCTGGAATCCCGTTTCGTTATCGCGCTCGACGATAGGAATGAACTGTATAAACCGGGTCCCCACTTCGTCGCGCAAAAAACGATACACATCGAGGGGACGCCCGGCGTTGGCGGCGTGCACGGTGGTGAGGATGTTGTATTCGACCCCGTATTTTTGTAGCAGGCGCAGGCCGCGCATCACGGCGTCGAACACGGAATGGCCCGCCTTGTCCTGGCGATACGCGTCGTGAATCTCGCGCGACCCGTCCAGGCTGAGGCCGACGAGGAAATCGTTGTCGCGCAGAAACGCGCACCACTCATCGGTGAGGGTGGTGCCGTTGGTTTGCAGCGCGTTGAGGATGCGCTGGCCCGGTTTTTGATAGCACTGCTGAAGCTCGACCGCCCGTTTGAAAAAGTCCAGCCCGCGCAGTGTCGGTTCACCGCCCTGCCAGCCGACGGTGATTTCCGGCACGCGCTGGGCTTCGATGTACTGCCGGGTGAACGTCTCCAGCACTGCCTCGCTCATCTGAAAGGAGTCATCCGCGCCGTAAAGCCGCTCTTTGGACAGGTAATAGCAATACTGGCAGTCCAGGTTGCAGATCGGCCCGCGCGGCTTGATCATCACGTGAAAAGCGGGCGGGGCGGTGGTTTGTCCATCGAACATGTCGGAATTCCTGCTGCTAAACAACCCGCTTTGACCTCCGGGAGGGTGAATCTGGATTTACCTTTGGAATTTGTTGCCTTTAAGCCCTTTTTTGCCCATAAAGCGGGCGCGCGCGCCCAACTCGGCTTCGATCTGCAACAAACGGTTGCCGGTAGGGCCGGTGGCGCTCTCGCGGATGGTCGTGCAGTTCAGGCCGACTGAGTAATCGGCAATGTCAGCCCCTTCGCCGCGACTGCTGCACGGCATGACGCCATAGCCGTGCCGGTAAGCGAGTTGCACCATATCAAAGGCTTCGCTGATCGTGCCGATCTGGTTGACTTTGAGCAGTACAGTGTTGGCTGCACCCGCGTCGATGCCCTTTTGCACGCGCACCGGATCGGTGGTGAACAGGTCGTCGCCGACGATCTGGATGCCCAACTCGCGGGTGAGCACGGCGTGGCCCTCATAGTCGTCCTCGTCCAACGGATCCTCGATGATCACAAAGGGGTATTCACGCACCATCAGGCGGTACAGGTCAAACAAATCGTCCTTGGTTTTTGGTTCTGCGGACAAGATACCCACGTAGCGGCCCTGGTCTTCCTCCCAATAGGTCTCCGAGGCGACATCCACCTGGATGCCGATCTTGCCCTCGTAACCCCGCCGGGCGATGGTCTCCACCATCAGGTCCCACAACTCGCGGTCGTGCTTGACGTACCCGGCCGGAACGGCGGGATGGTGCGTCACCGAGCTTTTGGGGATGCCAAAGCGCTTGTTGAGCATGTCCGTCCACTCGACCGACACGTCCCAGGCCGCATAGGAAGCCTCGGCAAAGGTGTCAAAGCCGTAGGCCATCAGCGCGTGGCTGGGCTTGCCGCCGGAACGCGCGCCACTGCCATAGCGGTCGCTGCCCACCAGGGCGATCGCGCCGGGCACAGGCAACACAAAGGCAGTCGCTCCACCTATGTGCTGATAAAGGGGAATGCCCAGCGCGGCGGCGCCGGCCTTGAGCACGGCCGCCGAGACAGCGGCCGTGGCGTTGCCACCCAACTGCGCCTTGACCCCCGGCCCACCGATGTTGAGCATAGCCTCGTCCACCTGGAGTTGGTGGGCGGCGTCCATGCCGATCAACGCGGGAGCAATGACCTGATTGACGCTGTCTACGGCGCGCTGCACACCCTTGCCGCGCCATTTGGGCCCGCCGTCGTAGGCAAATTCGACCTCGTGCGAGCCGACCGAGACGCCCGCAGTGCAGATGGCGACGCCGACAGCGCCGTTGGCGGTCTTGACCGTCGCTTCGACGCCGGGATGCCCGCGATCCGAATAGACCTGCCGGGCGGTGATCGAGATGATGTCTGTTCCGGTTGCCACCGATTCCTCCTTGTGTTTTACGATTTGTGTTATCACAGCGCCCTGTATGTCGCACGTCTATGTACGGCACTCCTCCAGGACGGCATATTCCTCACATACTCTTTGAATCCTGTTCATTCTGTCAATCCTGTCGAAATTCAGATTCCGTTCACGGGTATTGCAAGTAAAGCTTGATCCTCTGCACGGCCTAGGATGAGGGTCACGTCCAGGTCGGTGAGGCTGATGTTCTGGGTAGCAGCCACGCCGCTGTTCAGTTTCCACAAGGCCGGCGACGTGTTGTGACGCTTGAGTTCGGCAGCCAGGTCGATCCCGGCGGCTCGTGCTTCGGCAGCGGTCTCGCCGTCGACGACGCCGCCGGCCAGACAGGGGATGCCGTTCTCATCTTCAGCAAAGCGGCCACCGGGTCCATCGGTGCCGTCGGTGTCCACCCCGCCCATGACAATGTTTGCGCTGCCGACGATGCGCAACGCGGCGGCCACGGCATATTCCTGGTTGCGCCCGCCGACGCCGGTTTCGCTGCCTACTGTGACCAGCAGTTCGCCGCCACTGATCAGAGCGCAGGGCGGCGCAAAAGGCGTGCCTTCCCGCTCGATCGTCTGGGCAATGTCGGCCATCACACGGCCGGCCTGGCTGGCCTCGGCCTGCAAAAAGCGGGCCATCAGGTGCGGGGTAAAGCCCAGTTCGGCGGCCTTGCGCTGCGCGGTGGGCAGCACGCCGAGATGAGCGGGCATAATGCCAAAGATGCGATAGCGCCACCCCTGAAATTCGGCCGCTTTGACCGTCTCATCGGCGAGGTCGGCGCGCAGCAGATAGGCGCGCACTGAGGCGGGGACAGCCTCCCAGGCGTCCCACTTTGTGAGCATGGCGATGGCTTCGGCAAAAGTGGTGCAGTCGGGCAGGGTGTGCAGCCAGCGGTTGCGCACCATAAACTGCTCATAGCCGGACATGTGTTCGTGAGGAGCATAGTTGGGGTCGACGGCGACAATGTGGATCGCCGTCGCCGGCTGGATGTAGCGTGAAATGCGCCCACCCTTCATCACGTCGAGGTGGTTGCGCACCGGGTTGAGTTCCTGAGTCGGTACGCCGCGTTCGATCTGCATCATATAGGTTACCTGCCGCACCTCGTCGAGGGTGACGCCGGGCACGGGCAGGGTGAGCAGCGCCGAGACGCCATTGGCGGCGATGGTAAAGACCAGGTCTTCCGGGCGCAGGTCGCGGCACAGGGCCAAAATCTGCTGGCAGCCGCGCACACAGCCTTCGTCGGGCACAGGATGGCCGCCAAAGGTCACGCCGATCCTTTTCAGAACGAGCGGATCGCCATGCTTGGCAATCACGTGGCCGCCGGTGAGGCGGTCGCCCAGGGCTTCTTCGATGGCTTTGGCAACCTGCTGCACGCCCTTGCCCGCGCCAACGACATAGATACGGCCCACCTGCGACAGGTCAAACACCTCTTCGCCGGTTTTGGGCGCGCCGTGTGGTTCAAAGTCGGGATAGCCGACGAACAGGCGATTGCCTTCCACGCGCAGCAACTTGCGGGCGTTGGTATACGGGTCGGCGGCCTGAAGGCCTGCTTCCAGGATGTCGACCAGAGCCTTGCGGCCGGGGATGTTGCCGTGCGAGGTGAGCGCGGCGGCGTTGAGAATGCGCATCGGTGCGAGTTCCTCCTCGGCGAGTCAGGATTGGGTTGTCTTGGGTTGCTCGCTGGGCGAAAGTCCGTCCCGGTCGTTGACCACGGCGTCCGCCGGGGCGGGCACGGGGCCGTCGAGCAGGGGATCGCTTGTCTTTTGCATCCAGCGGATCAGCCGGGCGCGCATTTCTTCGAGCACGCCGGCCAGGGCCGGATCGGCGATCAGATTGTGCGCCTCGTTGGGGTCGAAAACCAGGTCAAAGAGGTATTCCTGCTCTCGCGGGCGGTCGCGCCAACCGTGGTTGAGCCACACGTCCTTGCTCAGGCTGTCGTCGCAGTTGGGCAGCACCGCCCTTTCGCGCGCGTCAAAGCGGCTGATGTAT
>JAFGEY010000436.1 GCA_016931365.1 Anaerolineae bacterium | reverse complement strand
GTATACCGCGTCTGTCTCTGGCCCATATAGAGCAGTAATGAACTCTTCAAGTTTGCCTGGGTCAATCTGCATGTAAGTCATGTTCACAAACATTATTATTTACCTCCTCTGTTCGCTCTTTCAAGAACTCGAACAACGCCTCCAGGCTGGCAAAGCCGGTGCGTTTTTTGGTCAGCGCGTCGGTCAGCGACGCCCGCCACACCCCCTTTCCATCGCTGCTCGTCCACCACAGGCGCAGCAGGTATGAAAGATAAACAGTGTGATGGGCATCGTCATTCTGCTCTTGAGACATGGTTGTTCCTCACCCATCTATTCCGATCATGATCCCATGATAGCATACGAATCTCAGGAAATTCTCAAGAAATCATCAAGAAATTCTCAAGAGCGATTGAAAATCGTTGCCAGTTGCGGTATAATCAAGTATTGTATCCGCTCGATATGCTGCCTCATCGCCCTCAACTCGCGTGCGCTGCGCTATGCCGCATGCACAGGCGGTGATGAACTATGCCTCATCTATCTATTTCGCTCTTCGGCTCTTTCCACGTCACTCTGGGCGGCCAGCCAGTGACCGGGTTCGAGTCGGACAAAGCGCGCGCCCTGCTGGTCTTCCTGGCCGTCGAGTCCGGCGCAAATGGACAGGGACAGCCGCACCGCCGCGAGTCGCTGGCCGGGCTGCTGTGGCCCGACTCCCCGGAGCCGTCGGCGCGGCAGAGCCTCAGCCAGGCCCTCTCCAACCTGCGGCAAACCCTCCAGGATCGTGAAACGTCCATCCCGTTCATCCTTGTCACCCGCCCTGACCTGCAATGGAACCCGCAAAGCAGCTATGATCTGGATGTGGCTGCGTTCGCCTGCTTGTTGGACGAGTGCAAGGCGCAGCGGGCTAACCATCAGGCCAACCCCCTCACGCCGGAAACCTGTTGCCTGGAACGGGCCATGTCGCTGTACCAGGGCAGCCTGATGGCGGGATTCTCGCTGGCCGGCAGTTCACCCTTTGAAGAGTGGCTGCTGCTGCAGCGCGAACGATTTGACCGTCTGGCGCAAGAGGCGCTGGAGCGGCTGATCTACTGCTGCCAGGAACGCGGCGAGGTTGAGCGGGCGTTGGGCCATGCCTGGCGATGGGTGGAGTTGGATCCGTGGCAGGAAGAAGCACACCAACAGTTGATGCGCCTGCTGGCCTCGAGTGGGCAGCGCAGCGCGGCCCTGGCGCAATATGAGATCTGTTGTCGCGCTCTGCGGGAAGAACTGGGCGTCGAGCCGCAGGAAAAAACGACCCAATTGTACGAGCAAATTCGCGATGGGAAGCTGGGTCAAGAAACCCGGCTTCCAGCGGCCTCGAGACCGCAAGAAGCCGGGCCTCCGCAAAAGCCCTTTCACAACCTGCCGGCCTCGCTGACTCCCTTGATTGGGCGGGAAAACGAACTGGCTCAAGTGCTGGAACGGCTGCAAGACCCGGCCTGTCGCCTGCTGACCCTCCTTGGCTTGGGCGGCATGGGCAAGACCCACCTGGCCCTGGAGGCGGCGACTCGCCTTTTGTCCGTTTCCCCAGCCTTTCCAGACGGCATCTACATCGTCCCGTTGGTGGGCGTTTCGTCGGCAGAGGGCATCATGCCGGCCATTGCTGAAGCCATTGGCTTTTCTTTCTCAAGCGGGATGCTCACTGCTGGGACAGGCCGCCCACCCAGGCCGCAATTGACCGATTACCTGCGACAAAAAAAGGTGCTCCTCATTCTGGACAATTTCGAGCACCTGCTGGACGGCGTAGAGATGCTGACCGACGTTCTGAAAAACGCGCCCGGCGTCAGGCTGATGGTCACCTCGCGGGTCAGGCTCAACGCGCAGGGCGAATATGTGCTGCCGCTGGAGGGCCTGGCTTTTGCGCCCGAACACGGGGAAACCGGGTTTCTTGAAGAAACCCGGTTTCTGGAGTCGTTCCCGGCCATCCAACTCTTTTTGGCCACGGCGCGGCGCATCTGCCCCCATTTCACCCCTACGCCAGAAGACCTTGCCGCCGTCGCCCGCATTAGCCGCATGGTGGAGGGAATGCCGCTGGCCTTGATCCTGGCCGCCGGCTGGATCGAAGCCCTCTCGCCCGTCGAGATTGCTGCCGAGATGGCCGCCGGGGCCGGCCAGGAGATGGACGTGCTATCCACCACCTCCGGCGACCTGCCGCCCCGCTTGCGCAGCATGCGCGCCGTGTTCGACCAATCGTGGGCGTTGGTGGATGAGCGCCGCCGCGAGGTGTTTCGTGGCCTATCCGTCTTTCGCGGCGGCTTTACCCGCCAGGCCGCGCAGGTCGTGACCGGGGCCACGTTGGACGAACTGATGACGCTGGTCAACAAGGCGCGGCTGCACCGCACCCCGGCCGGGCGGTTCGAGATGCATGAACTGATGCGCCAATATGCGCAGGAAAGGCTCGAACAGACGCCGGATGGCGGGCGAACGGTGCGCGACCGGCACAGTGCATACTATCTCGGATTGTGCAAGCACTGGGAAGCAGACCTCAAGTGTGAGCGGCAGCGAACTGCCCTGGAAGAGATGGACCTCGATATCGGCAACGCGCGAACAGCCTGGGATTGGGCAGCAGAGCAGAGATATGTGGCGCAACTCGATCTGGCAACAGAGAGCCTGGGGGCCTACTATGACCGGCGTGTACGATATCAAGAGGGAGAATCTGGGTTTCGGCTGGCCGCAGGGCATCTTCAATCCGCGTCTCTAGCTGACGAACTGCGCGTGCTGATCAAGCTCACAACCTGGCAGGCCATCTTTGCACCAGATGCCCAGACTTTTCGTCAACTGGGGCGCCAATGTCTCAGCCTGCTGGAAAGACCAGAACTGGCCGGCCAGGACATTCATCGGGAAAAAGCGCTTGCCCTGCGCACGATGAGCTTCTTGATCGCTGGCTCCGACTATGAAAAACAAGTCGAGGTGCTTGAAGAGAGCCTGGCGTTATCTCGCGCGATCGGCGATCAATATGAGGAAGCCGTCACATTGCACTTGATGGCGCTTCGCGCATATTTCAGGTACGGATACGATCGGGCCATGCAAAAAGCCCAAGAAGCGCTGGCGATTCGAAAAAAGATCCGAGATACCGGAGGCATCGCGATCACCAGTTGGGCATTGAGCGCCACCACATGGATAATGGGACAAGAAGAGTCGGAACACTGGGCGCGCGAGTGCATCGCGGCCGGCGAGGAAAGCGGCAATTCCGGTCTCGTGGCTATCGGGCTTTGGATGTTGGGGTTGGTGTTCTGCTTGAAAGGCGAATTTGTCCAGGCCTGTTTGCCTGCTGAACAGTGTCTGGCTCTATGCACTGACTCGGGAGACCGGAACGGAATATACCTGGCCAATGAGCTTTTCAGCCAGGTCAGAACCTACCTGGGGCAATACGAGCAAGCTCGCGCTTTTGCAAAAGAAGGACACCAGGTTGCCCGATCCATAGAGGCGCGGGCTTACGTAGGCCGCGCCATCACCTGCGCCGGCATGGCTCTTTTGGGGCAGAATCAGCTTCAGGAAGCCTATCAAGCCCTGGCGGAATCGACGACTCTCTTTCGAGAAATCGGCGAGGTGCAGGTCGAACTGGGTTGGGCGCTGCCTTTGCTAGGGTATGCCGCCTTGGGTGTCCAACAAATGTTACAAGCCAAACAAGTTATCTGCGAATCGCTCCAGATCGGTTACCGGACTCGTGGCTTTTTTTCACAGATTTTTTCTGTGTCTGCTGCGGCCTTGCTGCTGGCCGAACTGGGCGAAAAAGAACGCGCTGTGGAAATCTATGCCCTGGCCCTGCGCTATCCGTTTGTTGCCAACTCGCGCTGGTTTGAAGACATTGCCGGGCGACGTATCGCTGCTGCAGCGGCGAACTTGCCGCCAGAGGTGGTAGCGGCGGCGCAGGCGCGCGGACGGGCGCGCGATCTGCAGGCCACGGTGAAAGAATTGCTGGAAGAGTTGGGGTAGTGGTTCGTTTCAAAACGCGCTTGGTGACTGAAGGCAATATAACCACTACCCTAGATCGCTGTCTGTCTTGTTTTCCGATTGTGCCCAAAAAGGTCGGTCAAATATCTCACCTTCTCCAAGAGTACAGGCAGTGGGACTTGCTGGGCCAATACAGGAATCTTGTCTTCACCATCTTCGATCTGAACAGAGCTGGGTCCCGATGCTTCCCATCAGGGCAGCACCAGTCTCGCGGAAATGGTTTGTGTCCAACAGTTCTGTATATACTGCGACAGCAGGAGCGCGTGCTATCAGATCGAGGACTTTGGCGAGTTGCTGGTCAAGGTCAATGCGCTTGAACTGCTGCGCAACGAATTGTCGCGTAAACGAATGATTGGTAAGGTGGGCACCGGCGCGATGCAGGATCCTTACACCTCCTCCGAGGCCAAGCTCAATATGACCGGGCAAGCGCTCGAGATCATCGCCGAAGCGGGGTTCCCGGTGCACATCGCCACCAAGAGTGACCTGATCCTCAAGGATCTGGACACGCTGGTTGAGATCAACAAGGTCCAGGCGTCGGTCTGCTTCACCGTCACCACTGCCGACGACGAGTTGGGCAAGAAGGTCGAACCGGGTGCGCCCTTGGTTTCACGCCGCTTTCGCGCAGCCAAGATGCTGGCCGAACGAGGCATCCAGGTGGGGTTATTGATGATGCCGATTCTGCCCTGGATCGAGGATACAGAGGAAAACATCACCCGCATCGTCGAACTGGCCGTTGAGCACGGGGTGAGCTTTATTATGCCCGGGATGGGCTTGACGATGCGCGAGCGACAGCGCGAGTATTTCTACCGCAAGCTGGACGAGTTGTTCCCCGGTCTGAAGCAGCAGTATCAGCGACGCTATGGCTTGAGTTATGGGTGTTCGGTGCCGAATGCCAGGCGGCTGTATGCGCATTTCGAGGCGTTGCGTGTCCGTTATGGTCTGGGTATGACCTCGCGCCATTATGTGCCCCACAAGCGGAGCGAGACGCGTGGGGAGCAGTTGAGTTTGTTTTGACGTCAGTGCCAGGGCATAGCTGGTGAATGGCACGCAGTAAGGCGAAGGTGATGGCTGCAACCAGCCATCACCTTCGTTTGTTCTTATTCGCCGGTTATGGCCCAACACGGCGGTTCATTGATGGATCTGCCGCAAATAACTGCAAACGTTTTCTGCCCAACAGATTAGATCAGAGCTATACAGCAAGTGCGACCAAAAACTTCCAGTTGGAATAAAACTAGAATTGCTTATTGACAAAGCGCCCGATCTGATATAGAATTCAGATTAAGCGCTTAATTTTTTAATTGATAAAATACTTTTCTAGATAAAGCGATAAACTAGTGTCTAAAACTCGTGTTACTCTCCAAGATATTGCCGATCGGGTTGGGGTCTCGGTCGCCGCCGTCTCCCAGGCTCTTTCGGGCAAGGGGCGGCTTGCGCAGACAACCAGGGAACAGATTCTCAAGGTCGTTGAAGAACTCGCTTACCAACCCGACCAATACGCACAGAATCTGGCACGCAGATATGCAACCCAGGCCGGAGGGAAACGTCTGAGGCGTTCGAGAGGAAAGCATATGCCGCCCTCTGGCGCCATGGTTTTTTACGATATACCTCAGCTCCTAGAAGTCGTCCGCCTCGAAATCCAACAAAGGGATGAGGAAGGGTATGAAGTCAGCGGTTGCCGGGAGACGCTTCAATCTCTGACCCGGCCATCCAAACGGAAAATCTACCGCCTGTATGGCGATATTGTGTCCTCTCCACCGCGCCCCGATTTTGGGTATCAAGAACCGGATGCGCTACCCGACATCCAAAAGTCCCGTCCCAACGGACCGCGCACTGCGTCTATCGCCATCACTTCAAACGACCTCTATGACCGCATCTATGGCGCCTGGCTTGGCCGGGTTGCCGGGTGCGTTTTGGGGAAACCGCTCCAGGCCGGCTGGCCGAAGGCTCAGGTCATCGAATACCTGAAGCTGGCCAACAGCTATCCGTCTGCGGGCTACGTTCCCCGTGTCGTACCGCCTCCGCCCGGATTCGAATTCAAAGCTGAAACAACTGGCGTCTTTCTGGGCGAGATCGAGGGCGCGCCGGATGATGATGACACTGACTATACAATTCTGTCGCTCCACATCCTGGAATCTTGTGGACTGGACTTCCAAACGTCCGACGTCGCCACCGAATGGCTGGGACATATCCCCTACTTTGGTACTTACACGACGGAAAGGGCCGCTTATCGCAACCTGGTCTGGAATGTTCATCCCGATGAAGTCGCGTCTTTTGTCAACCCGGCGCGCGAGTTTGTCGGGGCCAGGACGCGGGCCGACCTGTACGGGTATATCGCGCCTGGCAAGCCCGAATTGGCCGCTGCACTGGCCTACAAGGACGCCGCGCTCTCGCACACCAAGAACGGGATCTATAGTGCCATGTTGATGGCGGCAATGATCGCCTGGGCTTTTGTGACCGACGATGTGGAAGAGATCGTTCGCGTTGGCCTGTCGGAAATTCCAGGCGACAGCCGGCTGGCCGAAGCCGTGCGGGATGTGTTGGCTGCCTATCAAAGCAGTGAGAATTGGGAGCTTGCCTACGAACAACTCATTCTAAACTATGGCGACTATTTTCCCATCCACGCGATCAACAATACGGTCTGGGTGGTACTGGCACTCTTGTACGGCGGCGGCGATTTTGACCGGGCGCTAGGTATAGCCGTCGCTTGTGGCTTGGACACCGGAAGCAATGCCGCCAACGTTGGCTCGGTGATGGGCGTCCTTGCCTCTGCTTCCGGCATTCCGCCCAAATGGACCGAGCCGCTTCAAGACACCCTCTTTACAGCGATCGCCCGGTTTCCCCAAGCTCGAATTTCAGAACTCGCCCATCGCACGGCACTATTAGCCGAAGCTGTGCTGACCAGAGATGGGATAGTTTAACCAAAATCAAAGATGTGGGTGTTCAACCCCTGGTTTACATTCGAGGGAGTAAAATGAAAAAGCAGCGTGTATCTCGCAGAGATTTCTTGAAATGGGCCAGCCTGGCCTCGCTGGGATCGATCGTGACTGCGTGCGGCGGAGCCAAAGGCAATCAGGTACGCATCTTGATCGATTCCTGGGCATTGGCCTACGCGCCATTCAAAGAGATGGCCGAAAAGTACAATGCCCTGCACCCGGATGCACAGATCAAGGTCGAACCCAGCCCGGGCGGTTGGATGACTAAGGTCACCGGGCAAATCCGCTCCGGCAAGCTCCAGTGGAGCGCGGCCGGCGTGATGAGCACGTTTGTCGACCTGGCCGCCTGGGTGCAGTTGGGTATGATCCAGCCGATGGATGACTATATAGCCGCTTCCGCAGAAGAGGGTGCCGGTGCGTTTCTGAGCGATATGCTACCTACCGTCCGGGACGATGAAACCTTTGAAGGAAAAATTTACGGCCTTCCGTTCAGCATTGAGAACATCTCGTACCACTGGAATACGGACTGGTTTAATAAGGCCGGGATCGCGCAGTCGCCCCGGACTTGGCAAGAGCTTTACGACGATGGCCAGGCGATCAAGGATTATCTGGCTTCTGAGGGCAATACGGAGACCTATGCTCTGGGCTTCGATCTGGGCCACCTGAACCGCAATCTGGGCGCGCTCTTTTTTGGCATCTCTGACCAGCCCTATACGGATGAAGGTTGGTTTGACTGGGACAGCGACGAGATGCGCGAGTCGCTGCGCTTTATGCGCAAGCTGAGCCGCGATGGGCTGACCCCGCCCAACTGCGGCGAAGGGCTCGAGATCGTCGATATGTGGAAGCGCGGCCGGCTGGCCAGCCTCTTGAGTTGCAGCTCGCGCGGCGTGTGGGCGCAAAAAGTCATCGGATTTGATCAGGTGACGACCGCCCAGGTGCCTACCGTGGACGGCCAGCCTCATTCCGGAGCGTCCTTTTGGTGCAACAGCGTGTCACTGCTCAAAACGGCGCCGATGGCCCAACAGGCCGTCGATTTCCTACTCTATGCCTGCGGACCACAGAACGCCGACTGGCAAAAGGCGATCATTGAGGCCGGCACCTCACCTGCCTTTGCTTCGGTGTACAGCGATACGATCGAGCGCGATCCGGCCTTTGAACCATACCAGTGGATGAACGAACTCCAGAACCGCATCGAGGTTTCCGCCCCTTCGCCCAAAAACTATTACTACCAGATCCAAAACGAAGCCTGGACTCAACACTGGCCTGCCTATCTCAAAGACGATTCGACGATGACCGAGGACGAACTCATTGCCCAGGTGCTGGAGACCAGTCGCAAGCTCCACGAGCAGGTACTGGAATCGGTGCCGACGCTGGTGCCGTAGAAAGGGTGGCGATGGCCGAAAGCAGGTTTCAAGAGGAAGCACACTCTGAACAGGGAGGATTCCTGACCGGGCTCAAGGGCGCGCTCAAGAGTTTCCGTCAGGAGAAGCGCGGCAATCGGCTGGGATATCTGTTTGTCGCCCCGGCAATCCTGCTCTTTCTGGTTTTTCAGGGCTACCCGATCCTGCGCGGCCTGTTGATGGCCTTTTCCGACTATCGCTGGCTGGTGCTGGAAACGCAGGGGCTGTTTGACCTCAACGGGCTGGACAACTATGTGGCCCTGTTCCAGGATGAAACTTTTTTCCGCTCGCTGGGGATCACCCTCAAGTACACGGCGCTCTTCCTGCCCTTGCTGCTCGCCCTATCGTTGGGAACTGCGTTGTTGATCGCCCAGGTGAGACACCCGCGACTGGCCGCTTTTTACCGCGTGATAGCCTACATCCCGGTGGTCCTGCCGGTCTCGGTTTCGATGATGATGTGGCGGCAGGTCTACAATCCTCAGTACGGTATCTTGAACGCCCTGCTGAGCGACGTGTTGCACGTGCAGAAGCCGCCGCTGTGGCTCACCGATCCGGCCTGGTCGATGACCGCCGTGCTCATTCCCGACCTGTGGCTGGGCTTTGGCTATTTCACCCTGCTCTTTTTGATCGGTCTGTACAACATCGACCCCACGCTCTACGAGGCCGCCGCCATTGATGGGGCTAATGGCTGGCAGCAACTGCTTCACATCACTCTGCCCCTGCTCAAGCCAATCATCACCCTTGTCCTGATCACCACCGGCGGCCTGGCCAGCGCGGTAGTGCCCATCCTGACCCTTTTCCAGACGCCGGCCGGGCCCAACCAATCCATGCTCACCCTCGGCGTGTACAGCTTTCGCATCGCCTTTTCGATCGGCGACATGCGTATGGGCTATGCCGCGTCGATGGCGCTGGTCACGGGTCTTTATTCGATGATCTTTACCGCCCTCGTTTTCAGAATCTTGCGCACAGAGAGGTCTTGATGAAACGAACCCGCTTCATTTACCAGTTACCGGTCAACCTGGCGCTGATTCTGATGGTGATCGTCTGCCTCTTTCCGATGTACTGGTCGCTCGTTTCTTCGCTCAAAGGGCGCGACGAACTGTACGAGACAACCCCTTCGCTGATCGTGCGCCGCCCGACCCTGGAGAATTACAAAACTGCGCTCTCGCTAAGCGGCGGAAACGAAATCCCGCGCTACCTATGGAACAGCTTCAAGGTCGGAGCCGGGGCGGTGATCGTGCAGTTCATCGTCGCTTCGATGGCCGGATATGCCTTTGCCCGCATGACCTTTCGCGGGCGCGACCTGATCTTTTACGCCTTAGTGTTGATGATGTTCATCCCGCGCGTCGGCGGGCTAATGGCCACCTACGAGTTGATGGACTTTTTGGGACTGCGTAACACCCACCTCGGGTTAATCCTGCTCTTTCCCAGTTCGTTGAGCCTTTCGCTGCTGATCATGCGCCAGGCTTTTCTGGCCGTGCCGCGCGAACTCGAAGAAGCGGCGATGATCGACGGCGCGAGCACCTGGCAGATCTTTACCCGCATCGCCCTGCCAATGACTTCCAGCGCGGCGGTGGTGATCTCGATTCTATTGTTTCTCGCCACCTGGGGCGACTTTTTGATGACCTACACCCTGCTCGACGACATGGACAAGTTCACTGTCTCAATCGCCATCACCCAGATCACCGGCTGGTCGACCGCCTATGCATCCGACGTGGCAACAACCTACGGCACCGACAATGCGGCCTTTATCCTGGCCATTATCCCCGTCATCCTGATCTATGCGCTGACGCAAAAGTGGTTCGTGCGCGGGATGCGAGAAGGTATTATCAAGTTATGAGAAGGAGAGAATGATGATTTCCGATCTAGCGTGTCTGCGTGACCGAAAAACGAGGCGCTGCTCCTCGTGGGACAAAACCGGGCGCAACCACGACTTGTGGATCATCCCGCCGGGCGAAACTGTCGTCCTGGCCGACATCGCCGGCCCGGCGCAGATCACCCACATCTGGATGACCCAGCTCCACCATTACCGCGAGTGCCTGCTCAAGATCACCTACGACAACGCGTCGTACCCAAGCGTGCTGGCTCCGCTGGGTGATTTCTTTTGCTTAGGGCACGGCCTGGTCAACTCGTTCCAGAGTGCGTTGTTTTCATCTTCCACGCTCTTTCCGTATCATTTCAACAAGCCGACCGCGCTCAACTGTTATGTCCCAATGCCCTTCTGCGAACGGGCGGTGGTCGAATTGGTCAACGAAAGCGACGAACCGCATCGCCAATATTTCTATGTCGATTATGAAACGCTGGAGTCTTTTCCCGTCGACACGGCCTATTTTCACGCTGAATTCCGCCGTGCCAACCCCTTTGGCGGTTGGGGGCCAGAGATCCGCGTCAATACGCCGGAGGCCAATGCAATCAACACGGAGCGCCAGGCCTGGGAGAACAACTATATCATTCTGGAGACGCGCGGACGCGGGCATTACATTGGCTGCAACCTGTCGGTGACTAATTTCAAGGATACCTGGTGGGGCGAAGGCGACGACATGATCTGGGTCGATGGCTACAAGTGGCCGCCCGACCTGCACGGCACGGGCACAGAGGATTACCTCAGTCAGGCCGGGGGAACGCAGCCCGATACTTTTTGGCGCAACGGATCATCCATCTTTGAGGGCTATACCATCCCCTCGCCCGAGATCGAGCTGTGGCGCGGCAACGGCGGTTATCATACCGGCTATGTCTTTCACCTGGAAAACCCGGTGCGCTTTACGCGCGAGATCAAGGTGACGATCGAACACGGTCACGCCAACCACCAGGCCAACGAGATGAGCAGCGTCGCTTACTGGTATGCTGAGCATCCCACCCGGGTGATCGATGTACCGCCTGTTATGCATCGCCTTCCCGTGCGACGCGACAATCAAGGCGACTGGCTTTACGATCCGGAGCGGCAGTGTCCCGGGCGGCCGGTGCCGTTGAACGATGAAATGCGGGCGCTAAAAGCTCGCTGGACAGCGAAAACATAACGTGGACCGGACTTGTTTTGTCGACCTGCCCATCATCGACGGTCACGTCCATTTTGCCCACCCCGAACGCATCGACGAAATCCTGTCCTTGCTGGATGAATCTGGCCGCGCCCGTGCCAACCTGGTGTGCATCCCCAACCCCGATGCCAGCACGCACAACCCGGCGGCGCTGTATTTCAAAGCGCGTTACCCGGAACGGGTCTACATCTCGGCTGCGCTCGAGTATGCCCCTGTACTTGCAGATCTCGACCGTGGCCCGGCGCTGCTCGCTGAACAGATTCGCACACTCAAAGCGTGCGGGTTTGACGGGCTAAAATTGATCGAGGGCAAGCCACAGGTTCGTAAACTCTTGCCATACCCGCTCGACGGGGCGCTGTATGCCGGAATGTGGGCAGTGCTTGAACGCGAGCATCTGCCTGTGATTCTTCACGTGGCAGATCCCGATGAATTCTGGGACGCAGAACGCTGCCCGGATTGGGCTCGCCAGAGCGGCTGGGATTACTCAGATGGTAGCTTTCCATCAAGAGAAGCTCTGTATGCCGAAGTGGACCATATCCTGGCGCGTCACCCCAATCTGAAATTGATCCTGGCTCATTTTGGTTTTTTCTCTGCGGATTTGGAGAATGCGGCGCGTTTTCTGGAGGCCCACCCATCGGTGAGTTTTGACCTGGCCCCGCACATCGGCATGTATCACGATTTCAGCCGCCAGCCTGGATCGGCACGCGATTTCTTTTTCCGCTACCAGGATCGCATCATTTACGGCACAGATATCGATACGCGCGTGCTGGCACGTGGCGAGAGCGGGCGCAAGTTTATGTACTTTGTCCCGTGGCTGGTGCGCTCGGTTCTGGAAAAAAGTGGTGTTTTCACTACGACAGATGGAACATCTTATCATGGCCTGGGCTTACCGTGCAAAGTGCTGGAACAGGTCTACCATATCAATTTTGAGCGGATCTATCTGTCCACGAAATGAAAAACAAATGTCGCCTGTCGGTTTTGGTGATTTTGATATTGGGCACGCTCGGATGTTTTTTATCCGCGTTGATTTGGATGAGGATGATTATGACTGCTTTTGACCCTGCAAAACTCGGTGCAATTGAGCAAGACGTGACTTACTGCAAAATGGATGGTCACGAACTCAAGATGGACGTCTATTACCCCGCTTCCAGCGGCCCCTGGCCGGGACTGGTCTTTGTCCACGGCGGGGGGTGGACGGAAGGGGACAAGGCCCCTCTGCCGGTGATTCCAACCGCAGCCGGCTACCTGGTGGTCTCGATCAACTACCGTATGTACCCGGACTATCGTTTTCCGGCTATGATCGAGGATGTCAAGTGCGCTATCCGCTCGCTGCGCGCCCACGCCGTCGAATACAACCTTGACCCCGAACGCATTGCCCTGATCGGTCACAGTGCAGGTGGGCACCTGGCGGCGTTGGCCGGGTTGGTCGATGAACGCGCCGGTTGGGATGTCGGCCCCTATCGCGACCAGTCCAGTCGCGTGCAGGCGGTGATCGAAATGTCCGGCCCTACCGACCTGACGCGCCAGTTTCCTGCCGAATGGGTAAACGAACTCAAAACCAACGTCTTTGGCGTGGAGCAGTGGGGCAGCGGCAGTCCGGTGACGTACGCCGCGCCGGGGGCGCCACCCTTCCTGATTGTCCATGGTGACACCGACGATGTTGTGCCGGCGGAGCAGGCCCATTTGCTGCATAATGCACTGCTCAAAGCAGGCGCGCAGTCTGAACTGATCATCTTGCAAAATGTCGGGCATGGATTCGAGCCGGTGGGCGGGACGGTGACCACCTCAGTGGAGGAAGTTTTTGAAATGATCCTGGTGTTTTTGGCGCGCTGTTTTGGGGGGCAAGCGGAGTAAGGTGGCAAAAGAATCATTCTTTTGCTTCGACTCGAAAAGAGTGTGATCCAGGTACGGAAAAGACTGAAATGACGATGGATGTCAATTTCCTATCTGCCACTTATGCGACAGATGCGTTGTGATCAAGCTGGCGAAAACAGGCCATACTCAGAGAGTATGGCCTGTTTGTTATTTGCTGATTATGAGACAACTCGGCGATTTGGACAGTGCGCGCAAGGGTCGGTCATCTGCTCAGGCTGACGGCACGGCAATGAATCAAGCGGTGCGGGAGCAAAAAAACGTGCCAGCGAAGAAATTGCCGGCACGAGAAAAATCCAATACAGTACGTCAAGCAGGAGCTATTCCTGCAGACCCCAGATATGGACAACACCGTCAATCGTTCTGTTGCCGTCTGTGAGTGAGGCATAGACATTCTCTTCTGCGCCCAGCAGCACATTGACCTGATGTTGCCCCCCATCGCTCTTCAGCGGAATCTCGTTGCCGCTCAAAATGACTCCATCCAGTTCTATTTGCTTGACACCGCCATTGACACCCGCC
>JAFGEY010000435.1 GCA_016931365.1 Anaerolineae bacterium | reverse complement strand
CCTGAACGATTACGAGGCTGTTCTTCAATTGGAAAGGAGCCTGGGCGATTACTTTATCTTCTACAACGATGAGCGCCCACACCAGAGTCTGTCCTACCGGACACCTGCCGATGTCCATTTCGCACACTGAGCAGGCCCTCGGTGAGCCTCACAGTTTCATCTATTTTGGCGATCTTGTGGTCTTGACATTGGGGTCAACCTTACCCGGCAGCCGGTGAATGCTGGGCGTTGGGCGCGCCCGACACACGTGACAACAGCATGAAGCAAGCTAATATGAGCGACCTTCAGCAAGAGTATGCGAAAATGATGTGGGAATATTAGCCCTACAGAGCCGGAGATAGTAGGTCGGACGAGCACCAAGCTTTTTCAATGAAATCCTTTGCGGTTTGGCGTGAGGGACGCTGGTGCAACCTGTTTGCTCGAAACGCTGTCAACACATTTTGAGGAGAAAAGACTGTGTAATGTAGGGGCAACCTGATACTATCCAATGAGACTTCAACGGACGTATGCCATCACGCCAAGTTCACGCGACTGCTGCATGTTGAGATCCGTGTGGGGTAGGTCAGACCGTTTCGCGTGTCCATCTTACAATGATAGGCTGCCCACCATCAAACCCGCACTCTCGGGGTACAGAGGTAAGCTATGTCAGATGATAGTAAGTCGGCAATAGATTCGCACTATCTTGATTTTGAATTAGAAATCGGCCCTGGTGTGGGACGCGATTACCCTGTAACTGTTTTGCACTCGCCGGCGGGTGAGACTAGAGAAAGAATGCACTTTCCCTATGATGAATTGGCATTAGAGAGCCGACTAAAGGATTTGGAAATAGTACTCCTTCATTCCAGTGGTGAACGACGCCAAATGCTCTCACGGGAGGAGCAAACCATTCAAGATTTTGGTAGGGATTTGTTTAGTGCACTGTTCACTGGTGAAGTGCGTGTTCGCTATGATGTCAGTTTGCGCGAGGCTAAACAGCAAGGTAAAGGATTGCGGCTCAAACTCCGCTTCGAATCTCCGGCCTTGGCGGCACTGCCTTGGGAATTTCTTTACAGTCCGCAAAAGTCTGAATACTTGTGTTTATCTCGTAATACGCCGATTGTTCGATATCTAGAAGTGCCCCAACCCATTGGTCCACTCACAATAACGTTGCCATTGCGCATTTTGGGAATGGTGGCAAGCCCTCGAGACTTGCCACCATTAGATATAGAACGCGAAAAGCAACGTATTGAAAATGCCCTCAAAGATCTGCAGGGTAGGGGCTTAGTGGAGTTGAAATGGTTATCAGGGCAAACTTGGCGCAACTTACAACAAGAAATGCGGGGCGGCCCATGGCACATTTTTCACTTCATTGGTCATGGAGCTTTTGACCGTATCAGCGACGAAGGTGTTATTGCGCTAGCTGACGAAGAGAGTAAAACACATTACTTGAAAGCTACGCATCTAGGCCGCTTGCTGGCAGATCATCATTCCCTGCGTCTGGTGCTGCTAAATTCATGCGAAGGAGCGCGCGGTAGCGATCGTGATATTTTCTCGAGTACAGCTAGTATCCTTGTACGGCGTGGCATACCTGCTGTGCTTGCAATGCAATACGAAATTACAGACCGAGCAGCTATCGAGTTTGCTCGTTCTTTCTACGAAGCTCTGGCTGATGGAATGGCTATTGACGCAGCTACCGTTGAAGCTCGCAAAGCCATAAGTCTTGCGTTGATGAACACAATAGAGTGGGGAGTCCCAGTGTTGCATATGCGTTCCCCGGATGGCATCTTGTTCAATATCACGACCAACCCCATCATGCGTCCCCCTAGAACGAGCGTGAGAATACCATCTCAGCGAACAACCCCTTCCTCTGTTACCACACAAGTCAGTGGCAAATATCCAGTTGTCCGATTGATAAACAGGTTAGGGGTTGAAGTGAATGACGAAGTGCACAACTCCGGTTTCAATAATGACCAGACTTTGGGTCATTTGGTGAGCGCTCCTTGGGGAAGATTCAAACTTCCCTTGATGGTTGCTCGTGGAGTGCATTTATTGATCCCGTGTCAAATACTGCAACAGGTATACGAAGACGCAGGTCGGCATATAGCCGAGCTGACGGATGGAAGCAAAATCGAGGGAAAGATGGATGGCTATCTATATGTATCCAACAGATCTTACCCTTTGAAAGATGTTATTCACCTTCAACTGCTTAGTTTGCCCAAGTATGAAGATAGACAAAAGGAACTGAAACTGACAAGACCCTGGCAGCTTCAAAACATAGAGGCCGCTACTCCGTCATTTTTCGGCTATAACCTTAGATTTGCTTTCATGTATACACAGATCGATAACTCAACATCAGGACAGACTGGTTATAGTTATCCTAAAGCAGAGGCGACTTCATTCCATATAAAAATCGGTGATGAGGAAATGTTGGCCTATTTGGATGATTTTATAGAGATCACTCTTAGCGAAGCTGAGCCCAATCAACTAAGTGTAAAAACACCGAGGGGGATTAACACAACAGGAAACGTTATTTTGAGAACATTGTATGGTAGTTACGACAGGAATACACACAAACACAAGGAGGCCGAAGGATATAATTGGCATCTCTTGATGGATTGGGTCGACAATACAGAGATAACATTAGTGCTAACATCGCACAATCTCATTCTCCGCAGAGTACCGGAGTAAAGCATGATGGTAATGGAAACAGTCCAAGTCATGGCGTATCTCTTTCAACTTGATACCCAACTCTACCTCAAATATAGTATCCGCCACCAGCAACCTTGCACAGTCATACCAAAAAATCCGCCCAACAAGCGCATGCACCCGACCCCCTACCGCTCTATTTTTCAAAGGTCATGCACCAGCAAAGGCACTTGTAAGTGAGAGTAGCCTTGCTGGCCCGGTATCGGGTGATGCGCGACGTTAGCGCGGACGCTGTGCTCCGCTTGCGCCGCGCTGATGGGACGCCAGTTGCGAAATGAGAAAAAACGACCTTTGCGCAAAAGCCAGCCGTTGGGCTAGCCTTTGTGTTTCCTGGGAAACATTCGCCTTTGACATTGGACTTTGGACAAACGCCAAAAGGTAGGCGCGGTTTCCATACCGCGTACCATCAATCTGACCCTATTTGTTCAAAGTCCAGGGCCATTGATCGACCGCATCGACATCCACATCGACGCGCCGGCGGTCGACTAGGACAAGCTGTCCGGCGACCGGCCGAGCGAACCGAGCGCGTCGGTGCGCGAATACTGCCAGATCGACGGCACGGGCCAAGCCCTGCTGCGCACGGCGATGCAGCAGTTGCAGATGAGCGCACGCGCCTATCACCGCATCCTCAAACTCTCGCGGACCATCGCCGACCCGGCGCAGAGCGAGCGGATCGAAACGCCGCACATCGTCGAGGCAATTCAATACCGGCCGCGGCGACAATTCTGAACGCAGATAAAAGGGGGAAAAGATGCCAAAAACTGCACTTGTATTAAGCGGCGGCGGGGCCAAGGGCGCCTTCCAGATGATGGCCGAAAAGTACGCCCGCGAGGTCAAGGGGTATCATTGGGACATCGTCGCCGGGGTCTCGGCCGGGGCGCTGAACGGCACGATGATCGCGATGGGCAAATACGCGCGCCTGGAAGAAATCTGGCGCACCGTGACCAAAAACCAGATTTACAAGGGGAATCTGAACCTGTGGGCGCTGATCAAAATGGCCTTTGGGGCCAAATCGGCCCTCGACAACAGGCCGCTGGAGGACTTGCTCACTCGAGAGATCGATCCCGCCGCCTTTCAGTGCGACCTGCGCGTCGGGGCGGTGTCGCTGCGCAGCGGCGAGTACGTCCGCTTCAAGCCGACGGATCCCGGCTTTGCGCAGGCCGTCCTTGCCTCCACCGCCATCCCCTTGATGTTCAAACCGGTCAACATCGCCCCCGACTTTCCGGACATGGTCGATGGCGGCGTGCGCAACGTCAGCCCGCTGGGCGATGTGCTCGACGAAGATCCCGACGAGGTGATCGTCATCAACTGCAACCCGTCGCTCCCGCCGGCGCACCCGGAGCCGTTCAAAAACGCGCTTGCCATCGGCCTCACCGCGCTCGACATTGCTATGAATGAGATATTTATCACCGACTTGAGCGAGTTTTTGCGCATCAACCACAACGTGCAAGAAGCGGCCGCGCACGGTGTCATCCTGCACAACGAAAAGGGCAAGCCTTACAAGTTCTTTCAATGCGCGGTCATCGAACCCGACGATCTGTTGGGCGACCTGCTCGACCTCTCTCCGGAAATGATGGAGCGGCGCATGCAGGCCGGCTGGGACAAGGCCAGACAGGTGCTTGGATAACGAACCAGCGCCCCGTGCAACACGGGCAATGTGCAACATGCAACACAAAGTGTTGCCAGTGTTGCCTGCATTGCATGTTGCCTGCGGGGCGCTGGTTTTGTGACTTCAGGTTATGTGTTCGAGCAGGTAAATCAAGACCTCGGTATTGCCCACCGACCGCCACACCGTGCGATAGCTCAACCCGGCAGGCGCGAGCAGTTCGTCGAGGTCGGGCACTGGCATCCGCTGCGCGGTGATCCGGTACAGCCATTCCAAAAAACGCGACCACCCATCGCGCCCCTTGAGCAAGCCCATCGCCACCACCACAAATCGCCCGCCCGGCTTGAGCACGCGGGCCACCTCGCTCAACGTCCACCCGGAAAAGATAAAGTTGGCTGGAAAGGTAGAGAGCACGGCGTCAAAATGGGCGTCGGGAAAGGGCAACTGCTGCGCGCGGCCGCGCACCAAAGGAATCGGCAGTCCCGCACGGCGCAGCTTGTGCCGGGCAATGCGTCCCATAGTTGGCGACAGATCGAGCCCCGTCATATCAAAACCCGCCAGGGCTAGATCGACGAGCATGTTGCCGGTGCCAAAGGCCAGGTCGAGCACCTTTGTGCCGGTCAATTCCTCCAAAGCAGTTCGCTGCCAACGGCGCCAGTGCCCCTGCGACACGATCCAACTGACCGGATCGTAAGTCCAGGCCAAGGGGTTGTAAAACAGCCGGAAGGCGAGGCGGATCAGCCGCAGCCAAAGCGCGGAAAAGGCAGACATGCTATGTCGAGTGGCCGGCCAGCAGGTCGCGCAGCCGGTCGGGATAGTTGGTGATGATCCCGTTCGCGCCGACATCGATCAGACGGCGCATCGGGTCAACCTCATTGGCCGTCCAGGCGTTGACGTGCAAGCCGCGCCGGCGCGCGCTGGCCACATAGCGGGCATCGACCAAGCCGAACTGCGGGTGCAAAGCCTCATAGCGGGCGCCCAGCAGGCGGGCCAGGGTGGGAAAGAGCCGCGTCTCGACCTGTGCGTAGAGCAGCCCCAGGGCGATGTGCGGGTTGAGCCGGCGCACGCGGCGCAGGCTGGCGATCGAAAACGAAGAAATGATCACCCGCTCGACAAGGTTGTTGTCTTCGATCAGGCGCACCGTCTCCGCCTCCTGCTCAAGCGGATGGTAGCCCGCCTCGACCTTGATCTCGACGTTGATCAGCAGGCGATGTCCCACCGCGTCGAACACCTCTTGCAGCGTGGGGATGCGCTCGCCGGCAAAGCGGGGATCGAACCAGCCGCCGGCATCCAGCGCTTTGAGTTCGGCCAGGGTCAGCGCACTCACCCGTCCGCTGCCGTCCGTCGTCGCATCGACGGTATCATCGTGGATGACCACGACTTGGCCGTCGGCGGAGAGGTGCACGTCGAGCTCGACGCCGTCGGCGCCCATTTCGGCGGCGAGGAGAAACGCGGCCAGCGTGTTTTGCGGCGCGTG
>JAFGEY010000434.1 GCA_016931365.1 Anaerolineae bacterium | reverse complement strand
GGCCGTCGAAGCGCCGACCTACCTGGGCGCGCTGACCGCGTTCAACCCCTACCAGCCGCAGTATGTGTCGATGGCCATGGACGAGCAGGGCTTGATCCCCGCGGCGCTGGAAGAGGCACTCAAAAATCACCCGATCAAGCTGGTTTACCTGGTGCCGACCTTCCAGAATCCCACCGGGCGCACATTGCCCGTCGAGCGGCGCAAACAGATCGCCGAGATCGTGCAGCGTTACAACGTGCCCCTGATCGAGGACGACCCCTACAGCGCGCTGCGCTACCGGGGCGAGCCGGTGCCGCCGATCCAGACCTTTGCGCCGGATCACGTCATCTATGCCGGGACGATGTCCAAGACGATGGCTCCCGGCCTGCGCATCGGGTTTGCTGTGGCTCCGGAACTGCTGCGGCACTGGATGGTGCTGGTCAAACAGGGCGTTGACCTGCACACCAGCACCTTTACTCAAGCCCTTGCCGCCGAATACCTGGCCGGTGGCTATCTGGATCGCCACCTGCCCAAGATCATCGACCTCTACCGTCCCCGCCAGGAGGCCATGCTCGCCGCGCTGGACAGCTATTTGCCGGCCGGGTTCAACTGGTCGCAGCCGGAAGGGGGGA
The DNA here is from genome assembly GCA_016931365.1 of Anaerolineae bacterium. Next base: position 2,154 of record JAFGEY010000434.1, on the reverse strand, counting down.
TGTTTATCTGGGCCGAAGGACCGAAGGGTCTCGACTTGGTGGCGCTGTACCCAAAGTGCGTCGCGTGCAAGGTGGCCTATGTGCCGGGCAAATTTTTCTATACCGAGCCGGATCAGGGTTTTGCGACAATGCGCCTCAACTTTACGATGAGCGACCCGGAAACGATCTACAAGGCCATCCGCCTGATCGCCGGGGTGCTGTCGGACGCTTTGGCCGGGTGATATGCCAGGTCGGTTGAAGGACGATGGACGACGAGTTTGAATCCCCGGCCAGTTGCGATGGGTGCGGGGCGTGTTGTTACCTGGTCGTGCAGGTGCCGGAGCCCGGCGATATTGCGGCATGTCTGCTCACCCACCAGCAGGGCCAGACCTGGATGCGCCGCGAAGGAGGCGGGCGCTGCGCCGCGCTCGATCCCTCGACCCACCGCTGCACGATTTACGCGCAGCGCCCGCCCGATTGCCGGAATTTCGACCTGGGCAGTGCGCACTGTTTGATCGTGCGGCAGGCGTTTTTCAGCGGGCTGCGCGGCAGCAAATTGATCAAAGCCTATGTCAAGGGCGTGAAAAAACTGTCCGAGAAGGTTCAAGTTGCGCAAAATCGCAAATGAGCTACAATCCCTGGACGACAAATGAAATTTGTCCCAGACCATCAATTCTTGAGGATGTGATGCCAGATACCAACCAACTACCCTATCTATCCGTGATTATCCCCTGCTATAATGAGCAGAAAAACCTGGAAAACGGCGCGCTCGGCCGGGTGTACGATTATATGCGCGCGCAGCCGTATCGCTGGGAGATCATTGTCGCCAATGACGGATCGTCCGATCACAGCAGCGCGCTGGTTCAAGACTTTGTTCAGGGCAAAGAGGGCATTGTTCTGTACGATCTGCCGCACGGCGGCAAGCCTGCGGCTATCTGGGGCGGCTTGCAGCGCGCGCGCGGCGAGTGGGTGTTGTTCACCGACATGGACCAATCGACGCCGATCTACGAACTCGCCAGGCTGCTGCCCTGGGCCGAGCAGGGCGTACCGGTGGTGATCGGCTCGCGGGGGATGACCCGTGAGGGATTTTCGATCTTGCGCAAGCTGGGCAGCGCCGTCTTTCGCACCCTGCGCGGCGCGTTTTTGCTGCGCCAGATCAAGGACACGCAGTGCGGGTTCAAGCTGTTTCGCCGCGATGTGGCGACGCGGCTGTTTCCGCGCCTGGAGTTTTTCAGCCGCAAGGGAGAAACCTCGACCGGCTGGAAAGTGACCGCCTATGATGTGGAACTGCTGCATTTGTGCCACAAGGCCGGTTATGCCATTCAAGAAGTGACCGTTGAGTGGTGCAACTCGGACCTGAGCGACACCAAGGGCCACAACGGCGAGTTGGAGCGTTACGTGCGTGAGTCGGTCGATATGGCCCGGCAGGTGTTTCGCGTCACCCGCAACCAGATCAAGGGTTTGTACGACGACGTGTGAGGGAGCGATGAAGCTGCCACCGTTCAAACTGGAACGCTATTTTGCCCGCTACGAGTTTGCCGTCGAGCATTTGTTGTGCTGCTCGGACTGCGAGTCGATGGCGGTGGGGGAGCTGTTGGCGCTGGAGCCGGATGCGCGCGGGCAGTTTGAGCAGCATTGGCTCGGCTACACCGAATCACTGGGCGCGCCTTCGCTGCGCGCCGAGATCGCCTGCATCTATCAGACGGTCGAGCCGGAGCAGGTGCTGGTGTTCAGCGGCGCCGAGGAGGCGATTTTCCTCTTTGCGCACACCCTGCTCGGCGTCGGCGATCACCTGATCGTCCATTGGCCTTGTTACCAATCGCTGGCCGAGGTGGCGCGGAGCGTCGGCTGCCAGGTTTCGCCATGGATCGCCCGCCGCGAAAACGGCTGGGCGCTCGATCCCGACGACCTGGAATTCCTCATTCGCCCCAGCACCAAGGCGATCATCGTCAACACGCCCCACAACCCCACCGGCTACCTGATGCCGAAACCGCTGTGGGCCGAGGTCAACCGCATCGCCCAGGCGCACGGCCTGGTGCTTTTTTCCGATGAGGTGTACCGCGAATCCGAGTACGCGCCCGGCGACCGCCTGCCCGCTGCGTGCGACGTCAACCCGGTGGCCCTGTCGCTGGGGGTGATGTCGAAAACCTACGGCCTGGCCGGGCTGCGCATCGG
>JAFGEY010000433.1 GCA_016931365.1 Anaerolineae bacterium | reverse complement strand
TGGGGTCATCGCAAAGAGATGTGCGTGTGGAGCGGCGGCGGCGTTGGACGGCTTATGTTGCTGTTGATGGCTCTGTCGCCACTGCTGTTCTCCGGCCCGGCGGCCGTCTATGTGCTGATCGGGTTGGCCGTTGCGCGCGTTGCCCTGAGCAATCTCACCGTCCCGGCCTGGGTTTCGCTCACCGCCGATCTGGTGCCGCTCTCGGTGCGCGGGCGTTACCTTTCCGCGCGCAACATGGCGATGGGGCTGATCGGGATGGTGATGGCCTATCTGATGGGGCAGATGATTGCCCGCCTGCCGGGCACGAGCGGCTATCAGTGGGCATTGGGCCTGGCTTTTGCCATCGGCATGCTCTCAACCTGGAGCTTTGCCCGTATCGATGAGCCGCCTGTCATCATGCGCGGACGTTCCGCTGCGCCCGCGTCCCGCCTCTTGGCCGGCCTGCTGGCAGACCTGCGCGCGCATCCGGCATTTCTTCGCCTCTGCGCCATCGATGCGCTGTGGGGTTTTTCGCTCAATGTTGCCGGGCCATTTTTCGGCCCTTATCTGGTGCAAACGCTGGGCGCTGATACCCGAATGGTAGGCACGCTGGCGGTGATCAATGTGCTGGCTGCGCTGCCCGGCCAGCGGCTATTTGGTATCTGGACCGATCGCTGGGGGCCGCGCCGGGTGATGATCTTGACCGGCTTGCTCATCCCGCTGGTGCCCTGGGGCTGGGGATTGGCGCAGACGCCCTGGCAAGCGGCGCCGGCCGAGATGGCCAGCGGGTTTTTGTGGGCCGGGTATGGCCTGGCCAGTTTCAACTTTTTGCTGCTGCTCATCCCTGAAGAGCGGCGGCCTCGCTATACGGCCCTGTACCAGATTGTAGTGATGGTGGCTTTGTCCGTCGGCGCGGCAGTGGGCGGCATCATCGCCACCCGTTGGGGTTATCGGGCAACGATGGTTTTGTCGGGCGCGGGGCGATTGATCGCTGCGTTGCTCTTTGCGTGTTTTGTGCGCCTGCCCAAGACGGCCGACAGTACGGTTCGCAACCAGGGTGAGTGAGCGGCATTGTCACAAACGGTGGGGATCAATTTTATCCCAAGTCCAAAACGGTAAGGTTTGGCAGTTTTCGACAGGATGGACAGGATGACCAGGATTTTTCTGTGGTTGTTATCCTGTCTATCCTGTTCATCCTGTCGAATTTGGTATAGGCTGAAATGAACCAAACAGGCCGGTTTTGCGTACTGGTTTTGTTATGACGCCCTTGTCTCCCAAGCGGTGGATAGGTATAATGAAGTGGGGAATGTTGTGATGTCAAATGCTTCGCATTTGAGGAGACAGCTATGGACCTGAACCGCCTGAAAAATCCTTTTTTCAGCCGCCAACGGATCACCGATCTGAATCTGTTTTGCGGCCGCCGGCGCGAAATTGAAGAGCTGTACAGCGCTGTGATCACTCGCCAGTGCCGCTCGATCGTCGGTGAGCGCAAGATGGGCAAAAGCTCGTTGCTGACGGCGATCGCTCAACCGGCGATGATGCGCCGTTTTGGCCTCGACCCCGACCGCTACCTCGTTCTCTACCTCGATATGGAAGGCATGTCCTCGGCCACGCGCGACGATTTCTGGTTTGAAGTAGTGGATCGCTTGAGTGTCGCTCTGCCGGCCGGGTGGCTGCGCCAGAGCGCCGGGCAATTGCTGGATGACAACGCGATTCGCTTTATGGCGGTGCGCAGGCTGTTGCGCCGTGTGCGCGATGAAAACCTGAACCTGGCGCTGATGCTCGACGAGTTTGAAGGGCTGGCCAGCAACGAGCGTTTCGAGCCTGACTTTTACGGCGAATTGCGCAGTCTGGCCGGTGAGATGGGCGTCGTTTACATCACCGCCTCCAAGCGCGGTTTATACGAACTGACCTATCAGCATAGCAGCACGCTCTCATCGCCTTTCTTCAACATCTTTTCCGAGATGCCTCTGGGTTTGATGCCCGACGCCGACGCCCGCGCCTTGTTGCAGCAGCTTTCCAGCCTGGGTGATGGAAGCGCTTTTTGCGAGCAGGAAATCGCAAAGGCGCTGGCGCTGGCCGGGCCGCACCCCTTTTTCTGCCAGATCGCCGGACATTATTTCTATGAGCTGCCCAACCGCGGCCAGGGGCACTCTGAAGCTGTGTACGATCAGGCCGTACGCCGCTACGATGCCGAAGCGGAGGATCACTATCGATACCTGTGGGCACAGTTGAGCGACGACGAGCAACAGGCACTGTTGTTCCCGGCACAGGCGGCCGGGTCGATGCGCAAAGCGTTGGCGATCAAAGCTCTGCTGCGTGAGGTCGATGGCGCGTGGGTACCCTTTGGCGGCGCTTTTGCAGAATTTCTGGACCGCAAGCGCGAGGATACTCAGGTTACGCCGGCGCCGCTCGCTGCCGCCAGCAGCGCGACCGACCTGACCGGGCGCACGCTGGGCAACTATCGCGTGCTGGGGGCGCTCGGCCAGGGGGGGATGGCCAAGGTCTACAAGGGCTACCAGCCGATGCTCGACCGTTACGTGGCGCTCAAGGTGCTGGCTCCGCATTTCAGCTCCGACGAAGAGTTTTTGTCCCGTTTCCAACGCGAGGGCGCGTCGATTGCCCGGCTGCGGCACGACAACATTGTGCAGGTTTACGACTTTGACGTGCAAAACGACGTGTATTATATGGTGATGGAATATATTGCCGGTGACACGCTCAAAGCGCGTATCCGGCGGGTGCGCGAGCACGGCGAGCGCATGTCGCGCGATGAGATTTTGTGCGTGCTGCGCGGGGTGGCCTCGGCGCTCGATTATGCACACGAGCGCAACATCATTCACCGCGATGTCAAGCCGGCCAACATTATGCTGCGCGTCGAAGAAGGGTGCACTGCGTTCAGTCCCGTGCTGACCGATTTTGGCGTGGCCAAGATTTTCGAGGGCGCGCAACTCACCGGCACGGGAATGACCATCGGCACGCCCGATTATATGTCGCCGGAGCAAAGCAGCGGCGCGCCAGTTTCGGCCAGCGCCGATCTCTACTCGCTGAGCATTGTGCTCTATGAAATGCTGGCCGGTGAGCTGCCTTTTACGGCGGATACGCCGATGGCTGTGCTGCTCAAGCACATTCACGACGATCCGCCGTCGGTGACGCTGCGCGTAGCCGATCTGCCGCCGGAAGTCGATGATGTGCTGATCAAGGCGCTGTCCAAAAGGCCTGAACAGCGCTATCCGACGGGGGCGGCGCTGGTGCGCGCCGTCGAGCAAGCCTGGTTAACAGTGGGGGCAGAATGGAGCGAATCCGATGATCGTCCGTCATAGTGTGATCTCGGGCGCGATCGCCGGGCTGCTGTTGTGCCTGGTCGCGCTGTATCCGATGATCTCGATCTATCTTTTTCCCCAGGTGCTTGAGATGCAGTTTCCCTGGCCCGCGGCGACCTGGCTGCGCGCCATCATGATGCTGTCCAACGGCTTTGTGGGCTTTGTCGTCTTTTTGACTATTGGCGGGCTGGCTGCGCTGCGTGTCGGCGTGACCAACGCCGGAGCAGGGTTTAAGGCCGGCGGGATCAGCGGCCTGGTGGTGAGCATTGTCTTTTACATCATCATTTTATCTCCGGCCACCAGCTTTGCGGCCACGGTGCAGGTGTGGGAGCAGGTCCCATCGATTGAGGCCGGGATTTCTCAAGATGTCTTGAGCGCGTATCTGGATCAATTGACCTGGGGGATGCTCAATGAATTGACCATCTGCCTGGTCTTGGGCGGCCTGATCGGCGGGGCGGAGGGCGCTGTGGTTGGCCGGGTGCGGCGTCACCGGGCAGTGCCCGAGCCGACGTTGTTGGGCGTGCTCGATCTGCCCAAGCCGCGCCGTCGGTGGTTTGAGCGCTGCGACGGCGAATGGCACGCCGGCGTGCTGGCGGGCGTCATCAGCGGCGTGATCATGGGCCTGGGCCTGACCATCGGCTTTGTCGCCGACCTGGAATCGACCTGGCCGCGGTTGAAAGACCTGGTTGCTCAAAGCGGCAAGCTCTCGCGGTTGGTGTTCAGCAAGCCGATGGTCGGACTGCTTTCGCCCTTTGTGCTGTTGGTGCTGATCGGCGCCGGTGCAATTGCCGTGCTGCTGCTCAAAGACCCGCCCCATCGGTACTGGTCGCGTTTCAAGGCGGTGCTGATTTCCGGTATGGTCGCTGCCGTCCCGATCTATTTGGGCTTTATGCGCTTTATCTATTTCAATGTCGGTGTGGCGCGCTATTTTATGATGGATGTGATGCATGAAGTGCCAGAGTTCGATCCCAATATGATCGCCGAGATCAAACTCGTGATCCACGAGCCGGGCGTGCTGCTGCCCTTTTTCTTTCTTTTGCCGTTGGTCATTTTTTGCGCGATCGATATCGTTTCTTTTCTGTGGATGGTCCCCCAGGCGCTGTTTTATGGCCTGCTGATCCCCGTTTTTGTCCGCCGCCCGGCGGATCGCGCCGCCGGCGTGCTGCGTGCCTTGCAGCAGGAACCCAACGGCCTGCTGCCCCGGTTGTACGCGCTGTTCAAGAACGATGCGCTGGCCGTCGAGG
>JAFGEY010000432.1 GCA_016931365.1 Anaerolineae bacterium | reverse complement strand
TTCGACCCCGCTATAGCGGATTTTGCGGGTACAGGGAGCCGCTACTTCCCCGTCTAGCACGACTGGCAGTTATGTTACCTCACTTGGTGTGAAAAGTCAAATGTGTGCCGTATGGTTCGTGTTGACCTTTTGCCCGCCAACGGTTACAATAGGCGTATGCAAATGGCATTGTTTGTCCAGAAATAAATGGCGTGGATTCTCGACGGGGGAACGATATGAGTGATGCTGCACACGCTCGGATCTTGGTTGTTGAAGACGAGGCCGTTGTCGCCAGACACATCCGACGCGCGTTGGAGCGATATGGCTACACTGTGGTTGCGATTGTGTCGTTTGGGCAGGAAGCCATCTCGCTGGTGCAAACGGAACGGATCGATCTGGTCGTTATGGACATCGTGCTGCCGGGTGGGATGGATGGCATCCAGGCGGCAGAGCAGATCACGATGCAGCATGACGTGCCGGTCATTTATCTGACTGCCCACACAGAAGATAACCTGGCTGAGCGCGCCAAGTTCACGACTCCCTTTGGATACCTGTTCAAGCCCTTTAATGCCCAGGAGCTTCACAATGCGATCCAGATGGCGATCTATAAACACGGCCTGGATCGGCAACTGCGCGAATATGCGCACGTGCAGATACACCTTTCAGAAGCGATAGCCAGGCTGCTCGAACTTGGCGGTGAGGCGATACATCAGTATATTGTTCAGGAGATTGTCGCCATGGAGCCGGGATGCGTGGCCGCTGCGGTGACTTCTTTCGATCCCCTGGCCAACCGGCTGAGCATCCATGCCGTGGCCGGACGTGACGATGCAGTGTCCAAGATGTTCCTTGTGCTGAACCGCAACCCAGTGGGTATGTCGATCAAATTGAGCCAGGAAATCAAGCACATGCTTTCGAGTGGGCGGCTTTGCAAGGTCGAAGACGGCGTTTCCAGTCTGACGCAGCAGGTTTTTCCTCTCGACGTGTGCCAGCGATTGGAAAACTTGCTCGAAATCAAGGGCATTTATTCGATTGGATTTGTTCAGGATGGAACGTTGTTGGGGAACGCGGTCTGGGCAATGCGCGCGGGGGCGTATCCGGTCAATCTGGATATGATGACGACTTTTTTGATCCAGGCGTCGATGGCTTTGCAGCGCCAGTGGGCCAATGAAGCACTGCGCAAAAGTGAGGCGCAGTATCGGCAGGTGGCGCTCGAAAATGCGCGGCTGCTGGTTCGGGCGCGACAGGATGCGCAGACCCAAGAGATGTTGCTGCGCGAGGTCAATCACCGGGTCAAGAACAACCTGGCGGCGGTAATTGGGCTGCTCTATACTGAACAGCGTCACGCGCAAGAGAGCGATCAAGCGGCTTATCGGGATGTTTTGCGGGATTTGACCGGGAGAGTGCAGGGCTTATCCAAGGTACACAGTATGCTTTCAGATGCTCAATGGGGGCCATTGCCGCTTGACGATCTGGCGCGGCAGATCATCCGCGCTGCGCTGCAAGTACTACCCCGCGAAAAAGAGGTGCGCGTTCACGTCGACTCATCTACCGTGCGCGTGTCGCCGCGCCAAGCCAACGATCTGGCCTTGATCGTCAACGAATTGACCACCAACACGGCCAAATATGCACTTCAGGGGCGCGATGTTGCGCACATTGACGTGCATATTCAGGTTGGAGCAGACGGTCACGACGTCTTGTTGGAGTATCGCAACGACGGCCCGCCATATCCCGAGACCATGCTTTGTTTCGAGTCGTCCAACGTGGGTTTTGATCTGATCCAAAATCTGGTGCAACGGAGTCTGGGCGGCAAACTGTCACTGCGCAACGATCCATGTCCGGTGACGGCAATCCGTTTTGTTGCCGATGAATAAAATGATGCGTTTTGCTATTCTTGCCGATATCCACGGAAACCTGCCCGCGCTGGAAGCTGTGCTGGATGATGTGCGACACGATCACGTCGATGGCATTTGGACCCTTGGCGATTATTTGATCGGCGGCCCCGGCCAAAATGAGGTGATGCGCCGGCTGTACGAACTAGGCAGCGTCTTTATCCTCGGCAATAACGAGGAATACTTGCTCGATTACAGTGTTGGCCGCACGCCTGAACGCCGCACGGCCAAACAATGGGCGCCGATGCGCTGGGCGTGCCAACACCTCGACCCGCAGTGGCTAGACCTGATCCGCATCTTGCCCGAACAGCGCGTGATCGCCGTCGATGGCGCGGTCTCGGTGCGTGCGCACTCTGTGCGCTTGGTTCACGGTTCGCACCGGCGCATCCGCGAGCCGCTCCTGCCCGACCGCGATCCAGAGCGTGTGCAGCGCTTCCGCGAAGCTGGATTTTGGGCCAACGGCGATCTGCCGACTTGCCTGCGCGACGCGCTTGACGGCCTGCAAGAGCCGGTGCTGGTCTGTGGGCACACCCATATTCCCTGGGTTCAGCGCGAAGTGGATATATTGGCTTTTAATCCTGGCTCGGTCGGTGGGCCGATCGACGGCGACAAGCGCGCCCAATATGCGATACTGACCTGGACAGGCGACGAGTGGCAGGTCGAACTCAAGGGTGCGGCCTATGATTCCGCGCGCATCTATGACGATTTTGTGCGCAGTGGCTATTGGGATGAGGTCGGTGCGATGGCGCGCGCCTTGTGGTTGGGGATGCGCAGCGGGCAAAATGTGGTCTATGGCCTGCTCCTCCACGCCCGGCAGTTGATGGCCCAGGCCGGAATCGACCATCTGCCCGTCGTCCCGGATGATATTTGGGATCGCGCGGTGGATACCTTTGATTGGCGGCGTGCGGAAGACGGCCTGCCGATGTTTGATTGATCGATTTGGGGAGAGGAGAGCGACAATGCAACTGGCACGATTTTATCACCCCGACCTCGGCGCGTGTTTGGCCGCGGTTCGCGAGGCCAAGGTCTATGACCTGTCCGCCGCCGGGCAGCCCGAGCTGGACAATTTGAGCGCTTTGATTGAGGCGTCGGTAGAAAGACCTATCGTCGAATGGCTGCATGATATCGACTGGGCGCGGCTGCCGGTTTACGACGCGGCCCTGTTTGACCATCCGCCTTTGCCCGGCGCGCCGCACTGGCTGCCGCCGGTCGACCGGCAGGAGGTCTGGGCGGCCGGCGTGACCTATGCCTGGAGCCGCGAGGCGCGCGTCCGCGAGGCGACCAGCAAAGAGATTTACGTCAAGGTCTACGAG
>JAFGEY010000431.1 GCA_016931365.1 Anaerolineae bacterium | reverse complement strand
GAGGATGGCAGCGACTCCAGGATTTGGCTGCCACCTGGGATGTGGTTGTCAATGAACGTCCCCAACTTGTGGGTAATAGATAGGTCATAGGAGAACATCAAATGCTCAACAGAATGCAAATCGAGGGCGTGGTGCTCAAAACCTGGACCTACGCCAACACATCATTCGCCCAGTTGGTCAACCGGCCCGACCCCGGCATCGAGGGCGGCGATATGTTGTTCATCGCCCGTATGCCATCGCTGATGCCGTCGGGCATCCGGCGCGGCGACCAGCTGCGAATGCACGGCCGCTTTTTCAACCGCCGCAAGGAGGAAGGCGGCGACGATTTCATCGGCGAAATCCACGCGGAGCAGGTTGTCCTCGTCGCGCGCGATCAGCTGCGCGAGCCGCGTGAACTACACGCGACGCGCCAGCGCGACGAAACACCTCCAACCGCTGAAGCCTGACAACAGGCGCATTTGACCTTTAACAAACACGATCCGTCTCCAGTGACGCGGATCGTCATGTTCACAATGCACACACTCACAATTTGACTGATCAAATCAGGGGCACACGACCACATCTGCCGGCGATTCGTTCGCCGCTTGTCGCGTGCCCCTTTTACGTTGTGGTCAGGTGAATTGGTGGATCCACCGTCACCCGTCCGGGTTCGATTCCCGGCCACAACGCCTTGTTGACGCGCTCTCCGAGTGCGTTCACATACAGCGATGGAGACAGATCGTCAGATCTGCCCACAGAGACGGCTCGTTTTTCGGAGCAGTTTTTCCACATCATTACATCACTTGCCGACCTGCCTCTCCCCGGTGTGGGGACACTTCGGATACTGTGTATCCGACGGATACTGTGTATCCGACACCGGGGAGCCTCCCTGGCGAATGCGTAGCATCCGACGGATGCTATGCATTCGAGTGTCCTTCCCTGCCGGGAAACATCCAAGCGATGAACTGGTCATCGCCGATACGGGCAGGGAAGGCACACACACAAGGGAGGGTTACTTAATGGCAGGAAAAGGCAAGTTCGACTGGCAAGAAGCTGTTTGTCCGAGCTGCGGCCGCAGCGTCTGGTTCAGCAAACCGATAGCGGTGGCCACCGTCCCGGCGGCCTTTGCGCACCTGGTGCCGCAGACCGTGATGGGCGAGTGCGGCCACACCGTCTCCGTCCGTTTTCTCAACAAGCCGGACGAGTTCGTGGCCGTCAACCGCGCCATGTTTGAGCGCCAGATGGCGCACCAAACTGCCGCGGTGGAGGTGGCGTGATGGACTATTACACCCACGTCATCAACACCACACGCGATTTGGCCCTGCGGGCCGCGGCAGAACTGGCTCTCATCCGCGCCCGGTTGGCGTACGCCTGCGAGCAGGACCCCATCCGCGCGCGCCTGGCGTCCGCCTGCGCGCAGGACATCCGTGCCTGCGAGCCGAAAACCTCGCGCAAGCAACCTCGCCGGTAAAACCCGCACAAAATAGGAAGGCCTGGCCTTCCTTCTCTGCGCGCCAACCGTGGTGCATAGAGAAGGGCTGTCAGGCCCTCATTTTCGTTGTTTCATACTCTGCCGAGTATGCGCGTGCTCTGCGAGCACGTTTACATAGAGTCGGATACGTCATATCTCGTATGCCGTATCCGAGAGATGGTCGGTTTTTCGGAGTTGGTTTGATTCACATCAAGGAGGGCATCTTGACAGAACAAGACCAGGAAAAACGCACCCGCCGCGCGCTCACTGGCCGGTGGGCGGTCGGGAAAACAGGCGGCAGTTACCGCGTGGTCAACCGGGACAACGGCGGTCACGTCTACACCGTCACCGGCGATGCGTCCGCCTGCAGCTGCCCGGATTTCGAGCAGCGACAGGGCCGCTGCAAGCACATCGAGGCCGTCCGGCTCGCCCTGGAAGGCGAAACGCTGGACGTGCAGCCGTTGATTCAGGAAGACGAGAGCGGCATCCACGCCACCTTTGTGGACGGCGCATGTATCTCGCTCACCGTCGGCGGGCGCACGGCCTGCTCACAGTGCGGGTTGTCCCAATGCCGTCACTTTGAGGCAGCGCTGCCCCACTACACCCGCTGGCTCAACGAGCAAGCTGCGACGGGCCGCTGGCCCGCGCACCGGCTGGCGCAGTTGGGCATTGGTCGGACAAATCAACCAGATCAATCAGATTTCAAACAGGAGGCACAAATGCAAGAACAATGTCCCAACTGGGACGAGATCAAGCGGCAGTTGGCTGCGCCCTTTCACAGTTACTATATCGGCTGGAAGGCGCAGGCGACTAACAAGGACAAGACCCGCGCCATGGCCGTCGCCTACATCGACGCGCGCACGGTGATGGATCGCCTGGACCAGGTCGTCGGGCCGGGCAACTGGTCGGACGGCTACCGGCTGATCTCGGCCGGCTCGAACTCTCAAACTCAAAGAGTTTGCGCGAGTTCGCGCGAGTTTGCCGTCGAATGTACGCTGACCCTCTTTGGCGTGCCCAAGTCCGACGTCGGCATCGCCGAAGAAGAGGACGATGGATCGACCGCATCCGTCTCCAAGAGCGCCTACTCGGACGCCCTCAAGCGCGCGGCGGTCAAGTGGGGCATCGGTCGTTACCTGTACCGGCTGAGCAAGCAATGGGTCGGTTACGACGCTGCCCGCAAGCAGCTCACCGAAACGCCCGAACTGCCCAATTGGGCGCTGCCCGAAGCGGAAAAGCGCGAGGGCGGCAGCCGGGGCAACGGGCACGGCAATAACGGCAGCAGCGACGGCCTTGCCGCCGAACCACAGACCGACGCCGGGCTGGAGCAGGCCCGCGCCATCGTCCTTCCTTTCGGCACGCGCTCGCATCCCGAGTACAAAGGCAAGACCCTGGGTGAGTTGGCCGCCATCAACGGCGAACTCATCGTCTGGCTGGCCGGCGAGTTCGCTCCCTCGACCGATGACGGGAACGAGGTCAAGCGCGCTGCACAGCTGCTGGCCAAAATGGCCGTCGCGGCCTGACACTGACAATTGAATATCACGTTATCAACCATTATCTGTCAAAGGAGAACAAAACTATGGCAAATGGAATGAACATCCAGGTCGTCGCCGGCCGGGTCAAGGGCGTCAACAAGCGCATCGTGCGCGACAAGGCGCTGACCGTCATCCAGGTTGAGGGGTTCGATTTCTCGATCCTGGTTTGGGAAGCTGAGGTTTCGGCCCAAGAGGGCGATTATATCTTGGCCGAAGGGCGTGTCCAGTCACGCTCCTACGAAAAGGATGGCAAAACCCAATACGTCACCGAGATCATCGCACACCGCGTGGTCAATCTCTCCGAAGGCAAGGCTGGCAACATCGCCTTTGCGGTCGGCAACCTGGGCAAAGCGCCGCAGATGAAATACACGCCCGACGGCAAGGCCGTGACCAATGTCTCGCTGGCCGCCGGCGCGTTCGGCGTTGAAAAGCCCGAGTGGCTGAACCTGGTCGCCTGGACGCAGGTCGCTGAAGTGATGAACCAGCACTTGGACAAAGGCAGCCGTATCGCCGTCGCCGGACGCCTGGTCAGGGAGACCTGGCAGGGCAAGGGTGAACATGAAGGTAAGAGCTTTCACCGCACCAAGCTGGTGGTCAACGACCTGCTGATGCTCGGTGG
>JAFGEY010000051.1 GCA_016931365.1 Anaerolineae bacterium | reverse complement strand
TTTCGGATGTCATATTCCTGCGACCCTTTCCAAGAGTGGCTGCATTATATCACAAGTGCCGGAAATTATACTTTTATGGGCCCTTAGCCTGGAGCAAGTCGTCAACTTGATCGGCCAAATTGCTGCCGCGTTGGACCACGCTCACCAGCGAGGTATTATCCATCGCGATGTCAAGCCGGGCAATGTGATGATGGATGGCGATTGGGCTTTGCTGACCGACTTTGGTCTGGCCAAGATGGCGGAAGCCTCGGTCAAACTCACCGGCACAGGGGTAGGCATCGGCACACCGGCCTACATGTCGCCAGAGCAGGGAAAAGGGGAAGAAATAGATTTCCATACCGATATCTATTCGTTGGGCATCATCCTTTTCGAGATGCTGACTGGGCAGATTCCTCACAATGCCGAGACGCCCTTTGCTATCGTGCTCAAGCGTGTTACTGAGCCGTTGCCGTTGCCGCGAAGCATCAACAGTGACATTCCCGAATCTGTCGAGCGGGTGATCCTCAAAGCATTGGCTAGCGAACCAGAGGATCGTTTTGCTAGCGCGGGAGAAATGGCTGCTGCACTCAAGGCGGCTGCGGATGAACAGCCCGTTTCGACAAACATTGTGCCGGCCTTGTCCTTTGCCGAAATGGAAGCCTATCCTCTCTCCGAAACATCGCTGCCTGTTGAAAAAGATGCTGTTCCCGTTCAGCCGACGATACCTGCACCGATCGTACAGGAACCTGTCACACCCTCTGTGGCGGCGACACCACCAGATGTTCAAACTGCCGCCAAGCCTGTCCGTGCAGCTTTTCCCTGGGTGTGGATAGGGGCAGTGGCAATCGTGGTCGTCTTGTTGGCCGTAGGGCTGAGTACCGGCGTTGTGAGGCTTGGTTGGCCGACAGCCACACCAAGCCTCGTGGCGGCTGCACCATCGCCGACGGCCACCAATACGCCATCGCTCGTGCCTACCCAAACCGCACTGGCTGTCCCGCCAACGAATACGCTGGTACCAACGGCGACAGCGGTACCGAACACATCGACACCCACATTGACAGCTATATCAACTGCGACATCTGCACCGACGCATACCCATGCGCCGACAGCAGCGCCCACACATACGCCTGTGCCGACAGTGACGCCTACGCTCACGGCGACATTCACGCCCGAATCCAAGTCAACCCAGATCCCTACCGCAACACCTGTGGCCGCAACACCTGCATCCACGCCTACGCCAACGCTGATCGCACAGCCAGTTAACCCGGCGGCGATCACGGCAGCAAATGCAAACCAGGTGACTTTTTTGCGACTGATAGACGTACAACATCAAGTTGGTGCGCTTGATTTCTCCGCGGACGGCAAGATGCTGGCTTCAAAAGCAGCAGGGTATACCGACAATTTGTGGATCTGGGGTATGGATGAAGGGAGAATCGTACGAGCGCTGGAATTGGCCGAGCACACTAGTGTGATACGTGGCTATTCTTTTTCTCCGGATTGGAGTGTTCTGGCTTCAGCAAGTGACGATAAAACAGTTCGCTTGTGGCGCGTAGCCGATGGCGCGTTGTTACGCACGATGACGGAGCACACGAAAAAGGTATACGACGTGGATTTTTCGTCGGATGACACCGTGTTAGCCTCGGCGTCGGAAGATGGCACCGTCCGTTTGTGGCGCACGTCAGATGGCAGCCTGCTTCGTACACTAGAAGGACATACAAACGAAGTATGGAGTGTAGACTTTGCACCCGATGGGACGATCATCGCATCCAGCTCGAAGGACAAAACAGTGGCCCTGTGGCGTGTATCCGACGGCCTGCTGCTGCAACAAGTTAGTACTGGTTACCACGACTATCGAAACGTTGTCTTTAGCCCAGATGGAAGGTATCTGGTTGCCACGGAGCCTGTGCAGGTGTGGCGCGTCATCAATAGCCGCCTGGAGCATACAATGAATTTGTCATCAGTTGGGCTGGTTGCATTTTCACCCGACAGCATGATTCTGGCTGTTGCCTCTAGCAGGAGATCTTCTGGCAAGATTGACCTGTTGCGAACCGCGGATGGCGCAGTACTATATACATTGGATCTGGGCGGATACACACGGGAAATAAGAGGTATAGCCTTTTCGCCAGATGGTACGTTGTTGGCTGTGGGAACTGACTATCGCGTCGTGCTGCTGTGTGGCACTGAACAGTGATATTGCACAGAAAAAGGCACTAAAGAAATGGACATGGTTTCTTCGAACGGGTATGTTTGCTACTGCATGCCGTTATGTTTCGTTGAACATTTACAGGGAGGATGACAATGACACAACCGGTTCGTTTTGCCGTCGTGGGCGTGACCGGCTACTCGCGCTCGCATCTGGCCGGGGTGAAAACCCTGGCTGAACGGGGACTGGGGCAGTTGGTCGCCTCAATGATGATCGACAAGTCCGATCACCCCGATCTGGTCGCCGAGTTTGAGGCGAATGGCATCCGCGTGTTCGACCATTACGAAACGATGCTTGATGAGTGTGTAGGTCAGGTCGACGTGGTGACGCTGCCGGTGCCGATTTACCTGCACGCGCCGATGACGGCAGCCGCGCTCGAGCGCGGCTATCACGTGCTGGTCGAAAAGCCGGTCGCCGGCAGTCTGGACGAGGTCGCTCGGATGATTGCGGCGCGCGATGCCGCGGCCGGCTGCCAGTGCGCGGTGGGCTTTCAGGCCATTTATTCGACGGCGATCCAGGCGGTCAAGCGCTATGTGGTCGAGGGGCGGCTGGGGCGGGTGCGCTCGATCCGCATCGGCGCGCTGTGGCCGCGCGACCCGTCGTATTACGGGCGCAACGGTTGGGCGGGCAAGCTGTACGTCGATGGGCGGCCGGTGTTCGACTCGCCGTTCAACAACGCGTTGGCCCACCAGTTGATGAACCTGCTCTACCTGGCCTCGCCGCGGCCGGGGCAGGCGGCCCATGTGGTCGAACTCGAGGCCGAACTGTACCGCGCCTACCCGATCGAAAGCTTTGACACCGGCTGCCTGCGCGCCATCACCGACGAGGGCAGTGAGCTCTATTTTGCGGCTTCGCACGCCTGCGACCAAAACCTGAACCCGTCGATGTACCTGGAAGCAGAGAAGGCCAGCGTGGAATGGCACTATCAGGGCAGCGCGACGGTCACTTTTGCCAACGGCGAGGTTGAGCAGATCGAGCAGCCGTCCGACCCGCGCGACGAGATGTTTGAGCAGGTGGTCGATGCGCTGACGGGTGCGGCGGGCGGGCCGCACTGCACGCTGGAGATCGGGCGGGCGCACGTGGCCTTGATCGAGGCGCTGCACCGCCAGACGCCGATTGT
>JAFGEY010000430.1 GCA_016931365.1 Anaerolineae bacterium | reverse complement strand
GGGATCGATCACGTCGGCCTCGGCTCGGACTGGGACGGCTTTGGCGGTCCGCCGCCGGTGGGACTGGAAGACGTGGGCCAGACGCCCCACATCACCGCCGGGCTGCTCGATCGCGGCTACAGCGCCGGAGATGTGCAGAAAATACTCGGCGGCAATTGGCTGCGCGTGATCCGGCAGGTGATGGGGTAATATGATTCAGCCAATGAAATTTTGGGAACTGACGTCTGCTTTTCGTGATAGGCCAGACATTCTTGTCCAAGTATTCTCTGAGCCAACGTGGCACAAATACCTGAAATGGTATCGAGAGCTTGATCGGTTGGTCGCGGCACAAGACCGGCAGGTACTTGATGCCTCGATTCCTCTTGAGCTTTCTCGACAAATTGCCGCTCTTTATCCTGTAAGATTTTATTTTTACACAGAAATGCATTTGCTTCGAGAAGCTACGATTGATCGCTTTCCAGATGTGCCACATATTGAGCTTACTGCTCTTCAGGTTCACGATCGTTTTGGTGGTTCAGTTATAGAAGAAGTGTTTGAAAAAGGCTCTATTCGCGTAAACGAGGAATAGCCCTATCCCGACTAAATCGGAACTGAACAGGATTGAGCTGCTCGGACAGATCGTTGCCCAAAATGCAAGGATATTGGAGGATAGGCACTAATTCTAGGCATCACGTTTCACGCATCACGTTTGATGCTCCCCCGTTTTACGTTTCCCCGTTTTATGCTATACTGGGACAAATTTTGTGGAGAGATGATCGATGCCAGAGAACGTGTACGACCTTTTGAAACGGCGCGGCTTTATCGCCCAGGTGACGGATGAGGATGCCATCCGCGAGGTGTTGGGCGGCGAGCCGATCACCTTTTACGTCGGCTTTGACAGCACGGCGACCAGCCTGCATGCCGGCAGCCTGGTGCCGATCATGGCCATGATGCATTTGCAGCGCGCCGGGCACCGGCCCATTTTCCTCACCGGCGGCGGCACGACGATGGTCGGCGATCCCAGCGGCAAGAGCGAGATGCGCCAGATGTTGGCTGAAGAGACGATCCGCGCCTACGGCACAAGCATCCACCGTCAGGCCAACCGCTACTTTCACTTTGATCGCGGTGAGGCCATCGCGCTTGACAACGCCGACTGGCTGCTCAAACTAGAGTACATCCCTTTTTTGCGCGACATCGGCGTGCATTTCAGCGTCAACCGCATGCTCGCCGCCGAAGCGTATAAGCTGCGGCTTGAAAAAGGATTGTCGTTTATCGAATTTAACTATCAATTATTGCAGGCATACGACTATTTGGTCCTGTACCGTGAGCGGGGCTGCACGCTGCAAATGGGCGGCGACGATCAGTGGGGCAACATCCTGGCCGGCGTCGACCTGATCCGCCGCGTCGAGGGGGCGACGGTACACGCGATGACTTTTCCACTGCTGACCACGGCTTCCGGGGCCAAGATGGGCAAATCGGCCTCGGGCGCAGTGTGGCTCGACGCGAATTTGCTCAACCCCTACGAGTTTTACCAGTACTGGATCAACTGCGATGACCGCGACGTGGGCAAGTTTCTGAACATGTTCACCTTTTTATCGGATGGCGAGATCGCCCGCCTGTCGGCGTTGGAAGGGGCCGAATTGCGCGCGGCCAAGCGCGTGCTGGCCTTCGAGGCAACGCGGATCACGCACGGCGACGCGGCGGCGCAGGAGGCCGAGACGGCGGCGCGGGCGGCCTTTGGCAGCGGCGGCGACATCGAGGCGATACCAAGCACCGCGATCGCCACGCTGGGCGAGGGCATTTTGCTGACCGCGCTGATGACCGATGTCGGCCTGACCGCTTCGCGCGGCGAGGCGCGCCGGCTGATCCAGCAGGGCGGGGCCTATGTCAACGAGCAGCGCATCGACGACGTGAATCACCTCGTCGGCGAGCAAGACTTGACCCCCGACGGGATTCTGCTGCGTGCGGGAAAAAAGAAATATCATCGGGTGGTTGTTTTGGGTTAAAAAAGGTTCGAGTCCCGGCGGATTGGAATCCGGCGGGACTCGAACCAGGGGGAGGGGGGAATAGACCGGGTTCGATGTGTTTGAGTGATTGATGATGGTTTAGGATCGACTGACTCACTGATCCTCAGGGAGTTTTATTTTATTCGCTACGCATCGGACCCAGTGCCAAACTGTCAAACAGCTTTGTGTTTGGAGCCGGTTTGACACTATGCAGCGCGCTCGGTGTGCAGGCAAGTCATCGCCTGGATCACCGGCTCGCGTAGATTGCCTTCACCGGAGGTAAACCACCCTTTCAAATAGCCATACCGGGCCTGAAAATAGTGGGCCAATCCACCCGCCAGGCATGTCCACCCTGTTTTTTCGCGGATCCTCTGACGTTCCACCATCGCCCCGCAGACCGGGCAGACCTGGGGAATGTCCTTTTGTTCAAACCGGCCGGGTTGTGTCGTATGTGATTGGGTCGGGATATATCGTTCCAGTGCCATCGCAAACCTCCTGATTGACTTGATTCTACCACACAGTTGTGTCACCTAACGACACATTCGGTGACACATCTAGAACAAATTTTCGAGGAGGAAACATGTTCAGATCGCACAAGTGGGTGTTGGTTTTGGTGCCGTTGCTGATTCTGTCGGCCTGCAAGCCCAAACCGCCGGAAGTGGTTGTCGAGCCGCCCACGATGCCCGCTGATACGGGCGGGACGTGGTGGAACGACCGCGTTTTTTACGAGGTCTTTGTGCGCAGTTTTCAGGACAGCCGCGCCGGCCCTCTGTCCGGCGACGGCAAGGGCGATCTGCAAGGGCTGATCGAGCGCCTCGACTATCTCAACGACGGCGATCCCAAAACAACCGATGATCTGGGCATTACCGGCCTGTGGCTGATGCCGATTGCCGAGTCGCCCAGCTATCACGGTTATGACGTGCTTGATTATTATACGGTCGAAAAAGACTATGGGGACAACGAGACGTTCAAACAGTTGATGGACGAGGCCCATCGGCGCGGCATCGTGGTCATCGTCGATCTGGTGATCAACCACACCTCCAGCGATCACCCCTGGTTTGCTGACGCCGCGCGCGACGCTCAATCGCCATACCGCGACTGGTATGTCTGGTCGAATGAAAAACTCACCTATCAAGGCCCGTGGGGGCAGCAAGTGTGGTATGGGCGCGGCAATGTTTGGTATTATGCCATTTTCTGGGAGGGCATGCCCGACCTGAACTATCGCACCCCCGCCGTCACCGCTGAAATTTACGACGTGACCCGTTTCTGGCTGGTCGAGATGGGCGCAGATGGGTTTCGCATGGATGCCATCCGCCACCTGATCGAAGATGGACAGGTGCAGGAAAACACGCCGGAAACGCACCAATGGCTCGCCGATTATCACCAATTTTTCAAGAGTGTCAATCCCAACGCACTGACCGTCGGCGAGGTGTGGACGCGCAGCGAAGATGTGGTACCTTATGTCGGCGACAAGCTCGACATTTGCTTTGAATTCGATCTCGCCGCAGTGATCCTGGAGGGCGCGCGCACCGGCAGTACGATGACTTTGCCGTCGATGGTCAAAAAGGTCGACAAGCTGTACCCGCCGCAGCAATACGCCACTTTTCTGACCAACCACGATCAGAACCGGGCGATGAGCCAGCTCAACGGCGACGCAGGCAAGGCCAAACTCGCCGCGGCGATCTATTTGACGCTGCCCGGCGTGCCCTTTATCTATTACGGCGAGGAAATCGGCCTGACCGGCGTCAAGCCCGACGAAAACCTGCGCACGCCGATGCAGTGGAACGGCGACGCCTATGCTGGATTCACCACCGGCTTCCCCTGGTATCCGGTTAATGCCGATTACAGCACCAAAAACGTCACCGCCCAGTTGGCCGACCCGGACTCGCTGCTCAACTATTACAAGACCCTGATCCGTCTGCGCTCGGCCTTTGCGGCGCTGCGCACGGGGCAGTTGGGCGAAGTGGTGTCGGGCGCGCGCACCGTCTATGCCTATGGGCGCCACGGCGAGACCGAAGACGTGCTGGTCGTCCACAACCTGGGCGCAGAGGCGGTGAGCGAGTACGCACTCCAGATGCGTGCCGGCCCGCTGGCGGCGGGCACATACAAAGTTTATGACTTGCTGGGTGGCGCCTGGATGGCCGACCTGACCGTGGACGAGAATGGGGCGGTTGAAGGATACGTGCCGCTCGTCGAGTTGCCGCCGATGACGAGCTATATTTTGCTGCTGCAAGAAAAATAGTGCGATCTTGGCAACTCTTGCAACTTGGAAAGGATCAATATAACTTATGGATATTTTACCTTACACAACGATTCCTGATTATCCCTCGACCGTTTCGGCGGGGACGGTGCTGGCCCGGCTGATCGACGGGCTGGCCTTTCGCTACCGCTGGGCGACCGAGGGGCTGTTACCGGACGAGATGGATTTTCGCCCCGGCCCGGAGAGTATGAATCTGGGCCAACTGCTGTCCCACATCTTGGGCTTGATCTCGTGGGTCGATCAAATTTTCGGCGGCGAAGGGCGTGTCGTCACTGAAGGACGTGTCACCACTGAGGTACGTGTCACCACTGAGGTACGTGGTGTCGCTGAAGGCCTGTCGCTGGCCGAACTGCGCGCCCAAACATTGCGCCGCTGCGTGGTTCTACGCGCGCGCCTGGTGCAGATGAGCGAGGCCGAGATCGCCGCCTGCGCCGGGCCTGATTTCGAATTCTGGAACATGATCAACGGACCGATCGCCGACGCGCTGACCCACATCGGTCAAGTCAATGCCTGGCGGCGGCTGGCCGGCAACCCCACGCCTAAGGCCAACGTCTTTCGCGGACGTCCGCCAGAGACCAGGGAAGAAAAATGAGCGAACTGACCACCTACGAGCGGGTCAAACGGATGTATGCCCATCAGGAGGCCGATCGCGTGCCGATCACCGATTCGCCGTGGGGAGCGACGATCGAGCGCTGGCAGCGCGAGGGGATGCCGGCGGACATCAGTTTTGTCGATTTTTTCGGCCTCGACCATTTCGCCCACATCGGCGTCGACAACAGCCCGCGCTACCGGGTGCGGACGGTCGAAGAGACGGACGAGTACGCCATCACCACCACCCAGTGGGGTGCGACGCTGAAAAACTGGAAACACATCGCCTCCACGCCCGAGTTTCTCGATTTCACCATCAAGGGGCCGGATGAATGGCGGGCGGCCAAAGCGCGCATGACTCCGTCGGCGGATCGCATCCCGTGGAATCATCTCGAGGCCAATTACAAGCACTGGCGCGAGCGCGGCGACTGGATCGTCGCCGGGCTGTGGTTCGGTTTCGACGTGACCCACTCCTGGGCCGTCGGCACGGAGCGCGTTTTGATGGCTTTGATCGAAAATCCGGAGTGGTGTGTGGATATGTTCAATCACTTTCTGGACGTCGATCTGGCCCTGCTCGACCAGGTCTGGGCGGCCGGCTATACCTTTGACGAGGTCAACTGGCCCGACGATATGGGCTACAAATACAACCAGTTCTTTTCGCTGCGCACCTACCGCGAGCTGCTCAAGCCGGTACACCGGCGGGCGGTCGAATGGGCGCATGCCAAAGGCATTGTGGCGCGGCTGCACTCGTGCGGCAACATCAACCCTTTTATCCCCGAACTGATCGAAATCGGCCTGGACGGCTTGAACCCGTTGGAGGTCAAGGCCGGGATGGACCCGCTGCAAATCAAGCGCGAGTGGGGCGACCGGCTGCTGCTGCACGGCGGGGTCAACGCCGTGCTGTGGGATGACCCAGAACAGATCGAGGCCGAGATGCGCCGGGTGATTCCGCAGGTCAAGGCGAACGGCGGCTATATCTTTTCCTCCGACCATTCGGTGCCGTCGAGTGTGAGTTTGGAGAATTTTCGATACATCGTCAACCTGGCCAAAGAGTTGGGATCGTACTGATGAAAACGTGTTCCCTGTACGGCTTTTCAAGCGAATTAGCGCCCTTTGCCGGTAAATCGCCTGCCGCGCAGGTCGATCTGCTGCGCACCTGGGGCAATACGGCGATTTTTGGCGGCTACCAGGATGCGGCCTTTGTCGAGGCCGCGCATGCTGCCGGCTTGCCCATCTATGCCGAGTTTGGCTGTTTTGCCGGCAAGGGATGGTGGGAGCGGGTTCCGTCCAGCCGTCCGGTCACAGCCGAGGGAAATCCACTCGAGCCGGATGGCTGGTATTGCGGCGTCAACCCCACCGTGCCCGAGGCGCGCCGCGTGCAGTTGGAGGCGCTCGAAAAGCTCGTGATCGATTACCCCATCGACGGCGTGTGGCTCGACTTTATCCGCTGGCCCTGTCACTGGGAAGTGCCCGCCCCGTATCTGCCGCGCACCTCGTTCGATGCGGGCACGCTGGCCCGTTTCGGCCAGGATACCGGCATCGATGTGCCCCCGGACGATCCGCCCGTTGCTTCACAAAAGTTATTGAAACAACACGATGTTGAATGGACGGCCTGGCGCTGTGCCCAGATCACCGCTTGGGTCGCCGAGGCACGCGCGCTGCTCGACCGCGTCCGGCCGGGGCTGATGCTGGGGTTTTTCGGCGTCCCCTGGCGGTTGAGCGATTATGACGGGGCCATCCTGAAGGTCATCGGCCAGGATTACCGCGCGCTGGGGCCGTACGTCGACGTTTTTTCGCCGATGGTTTACCACAAGATGTGCAATTTGGGGGTTGATTGGATCGCTCAGGTCACGGAAGAAATTCATGCGCTCACCGGCAAGCCCGTCTGGCCGATCATCCAGTCGGTCGACGAGCCGTTGCCGCTTCCGGCTGCCGAATACGACTGTGCCTTGCAGACTGCCCTCAACTGCCCCGCCGCCGACGGCGTGCTGGTTTTTACCCTCAAGGGCGCGCTCGACGAGACCAAGCTGGCGGTCACACAGGCGCGGTTTGGGCGGCGCGGATGAACGCCCGAGTGCGTTTTGCCCTTTTCTGCCTGGCGTTCGGCCTGGGCCTGGCCGGCTGCGCTCGCCCGTCGCCGACCACCGCGCCAACCGCTACCCTCCGGCCCACCTTGACCCTGACCGCAACGGCAACGCTGACCGCCACGCCGTCCCCCACGCCGACGTCGACGCCCAGCCCGACGCCTTTGCCGACATCAACGCCCAGCCCGACGCCTTTGCCGACATCAACGCCGACTGCCACGCCCACACCCTCGCCCACGCCCGTCCAACCGCAACCCGGTTGGCAACGTCGCCCGCTGGTGGCCTTTGTCTCCGACCTGGCCCGCAACGACGACATCTATATCCTCGATCCAGCCACCGGCAAGGTGATCCGCGTGACCCAGTCGTCGGCCGAAGAACGCGACCCCGTCTTTTCGCCCGACGGTCGCTGGTTGATCTTTCGCTCCGACGCCGGCGGCAGTTGGGCTTTTTACCGCGTCGATCTGCAAACCGGCGAGCAGTCGCGCTATCCCGGCGACGACGACGCAACGATGGCCTATCGCGGGCGGATCGATCCGCTGCCCCTGCCCGGCTGGAGCGGCGAGGCAGTGTACGAGTCCTACCAGGACGGACATCTCAACCTGTATAGCCAGACGATGAGCGGCCGGCGGTCGCCCGCGCTGCCGGCGCCGGTTTACGTCACCGACTCGAATGGACAGCAGGTGCCCACGGGCAATTACGCGCCCGCCGTTCGCCCCGGCGGGCAGCAGGTGGCCTACACATCGTGGCAAGACGGCCGCAAGGCCATTTATCTCGCCGATGGGTATGCCAACCAGCTTGTCTCATCCACGCGCCTGATGACCAACACGCTGGACGACGAATATCCCGCCTGGCATCCGGACGGTGAGAAACTGGTTTTTATGCGCTGGCAAGATCACGACGCCGACCTCTACCAGTTCGATCTCGCCACTGGCGCGCAAACCCGGCTTACCGACAGCCCATACCCGGATCGCTCGCCCACTTTCACGCCCGATGGAGCCTTGTTCTGGACGCGCTACGAACCCGGCCCGCCCTTTGAGCTGCATGATCCCTTTTATCCCGGCTGTTGGCGGCTGTGGGTACGCACGCCGGACGGCGAAACTCAGGCCGTGTCGATGCCGGTCGAAGGGATGGATGTTTACACGCCCCAAGGGGGATTTACTTTCTGGCCGGCGTGGACCATCCCTGCCCTGCCATCCCCGGCGCCCACCCCCGCACCTGAAGCCACTGCCGACCTCATTCAATTGGACATCGCGTGCGCCGGCGGCGATCCGCGCATCAATGCGCTGCTCGCCGCTGATTACGCCGCCCTGCGTCAGGCCGTTTTGGATGCCAGCGGTTATGATATGTTGGGCAGCGTCAGTGATATGTTTCGTTCTTTAGGATATGGTACGCGCAATTACGGCCACTTGAGCTGGCATCGCACCGGACGCACGCTCGACATCTTGCAAGAATGGCGCGATACCGCCGACGGTCGCAACGACCTTCTGGTTACGCGCGAAGACCTGGGGCCGCAGACCTATTGGCGGCTCTACCTGCGCACTCGTGTTCAAGATGGTACAATGGGCGAGCCGATCACCGCCTCGCCCTGGATCGGCTGGTTCAACCTCGACCCAGCCCAGGAACCGCAGGCCTACGCTGCCGGCGGCAAGTTCGACGCCATCCCGCCCGGCTATTACATCGATTTCACTCGCCTGGCTGGTCGGTACGGGTGGCATCGCATCGCGTCTTACAAGGAGGCCGATTTCGATTGGAAGTGGGATAGTGTAGGGATGGAATTCTGGCACTATCAGCGAGCAGACGGCCTGACTTGGTGGCAAGCCATGCAACAGATATACCCTCCTGAACTGCTGGACGCTCTTTACAGTTGGCAGACGTGCGTCGACAAACTTGGTCTGGATCAAACATGGCTGGAACTCAAAGGCATTCCGACGCCGAGTCCTGTTGCCAAGTCGGGCACACAAAATTAAATTTGTTTGAGATTTTTGGATATTTTCCCCAGTTTTTCCATACTACATATCGATCCAGGGGACTCATTTTATCGAATATATAGTAGTTCTGTTTGATTTTTCTGCTCAAGAGATCGTTTTCTCCCGTTTTCCATTTGACAAACGGCACGGTTTATGATAAACTCCCGCCTCGTGCTCGGGGGAAATCTAGCATAATAATCGAGTCAAAGAAATGTGATTCAAGCTAATCAGCACGTCAGGTACGGCTGAGGGGCATAAAACTGAAACACAGATTTGACAAAGTCCGAGTTCTGTAGTATACTTTCTCCTTGTGCATAGTGAACGTTTTGCTTCGTAATGAACCGGGCAGGTTAAAAATCCGTAAAGAACCATTGAAATTTTCTTGACAAACATTTCTTGTTTGTGGTATACTATACCTGCTCATTCAGATGTAGGGTTGAAAATTTAGAGACCGAGTTCATTGGACTCGAACAAAACCGTATGAGGGTGTCTCTACCGATGCCGAGAAACTAGGTGTCGGTTTTTTGTCGGGATTTGACAAAAGAGAGAAAATGTGGTAAAGTCTCTCTTTGTCTAGAGTCGAACTTTAACAACTGAAAAGTGATAGGAAACTTGGAGCTCAATCAATTCTTTTGAAAATTCTCTTTTGGAGAGTTTGATCCTGGCTCAGGATGAACGCTGGCGGCGTGCCTAACACATGTAAGTCGAACGGTGAAGCCCGTCTTTGACGGGCAGATCAGTGGCGAACGGGTGAGTAACACGTAGGTGACCTGCCCCAAAGAGGGGAACAACCCTGCGAAAGCGGGGCTAATACCCCGTGTGATCGGCGATTCGTTTCGTCGATTAAAGCTCCGGCGCTTTGGGAGGGGCCTGCGGCCCATCAGCTAGTTGGTAGGGTAATG
>JAFGEY010000429.1 GCA_016931365.1 Anaerolineae bacterium | reverse complement strand
TCGCCTCGAAGCGCCGCACCTGCGCCCCAACCAGGACGGCGTCCATCTGGGCGGGTTCTGCGAAGACGGCCTGATCCGCAACATCGCTGGGATCGGCATGTCGGCGCCGAACGACGACCTGGTGGCGTTGAACGCCGACGACGCCAACCATCGCGTGCAAAACCTGGGCAAACTGTGCGGGCCGATCCGCCGCATCCGGGTCGAAAACCTGAGCGCGTCCGACTGCCACACCTTTGTGCGTCTGCTCAGCGTGCGCTCACCCATCGAGGACATCGAAATTCGCCATCTGCGCGGCGGCTGCCACGTCGCCGCGCTGAACCTGGATGCCTGCCGCGAGTGCCGCGTGCCGCTGTTCGACCCCGCCGACCCGGCGGTCGCCGATGGGGTGGGGACGATCGCGCGGGTTCGCGTGCGCGACGTAAACGTCTACAAGGCATCGACATCCAGCCGCAAGCCGTTGGTCGATCTACGGACGCGCGTGCAGGATTTTGAGATCGAAGACCTGCGGCGCGACGGGGAGCGCGACGCGCAGCCGCAGGCGGCCAGCCTGCTGGTTGGCTCGGTCGGCGCGGCGGCGGTGCGCCTGGAAGGGCTGACGGCGAAGCAGGTAACCGCCTTGCAGCACTCGACCACGGTGTGCGGGGCTTTCCGGCGGTTGGCCGGCGTGAGCGGGCGGGCATTGTATGCCGGTGAATGGGACATCGGTTCTGCCGACGCGCTGATGCTGCCCTCCGGCGGCTGGGCGCGTCTGGTGGTCAAGGAACGAGGGGTAATCTGATTCGCCAGCGCGGGGAGTGAGCGGATCGGCGGCGACGCCGGTCGTACCCGGATTGCAAAAGAGGAGGAATCAATGGACGCGGACCGCAAGCACGAGCTGGAAGTGCTGATCCTGGATTCGCACCACATCATCAATCAATACGAGCAGACCATCCAGACCTCGGATCGCGCGGAAGAAAAGGTTCGCGCCCGGCGGGTGATTCAAGAGCAATGGGACCACATCGCGCGTTACCTGATCGAGTATCGTCCGCTGGTTGGCGGCCAGCTGCCGGACCACCTGGCCCAAATCGCCGCGCATTTTGAGCCGGTCGAGGCGGCGAGGGGCGGTGAACAGACGCGGCCGGCTCCCGCCGGGCTGATCACTTTGCCATTGGCAGCCCACGCGCGCTGTGATATTGTCGTCGACCTGTCGCATCACCAGGATAAATGGGATCGCTTTACGAGCGCTCTGGCCAACCTGGCCCAAGATACGACCTGGCAGTTTGGCGTTGTGCGCGAGAACCTGGTGGATTGCTTTCCCGACATCGATCGCGCATCTGTGCTTGTTCTCGCCTTGCCTCATCACAGCCTGTTCACGCCTGAAGAGACAGATGACCTTGTCGATTGGGTGGCGAATGGCGGCGGCTTGTTCTTGCTCGGGAACTATGCTCCTTTGCACCACGAGAGCAATCCCAACGATGTCGCCAGCCGATTTGGCTTTCATTTTGAAGACAATTTGATCATGCCGGAAAGCAAACTGGGCGAGGGCGACTGTCGCGTACAGACGCGAAGTTTTAGAGCCGACCTGGCGGTCGCGATCTGCTCCCTGGAGATGGATGCGCATCCCATTCTACAGGGTGTTGGCGATGTGGCTTTTCTGTCTTCTTGTGGGATCCACATTGATTCGGATCCAGAAGGGCATACACAAATCGTGTTCAAAAGCCCGGCTACATCTGGCGTCATGATCCCCGAAGGCAAAAGAGATGGCCCTTATGGCTTTATGCCGGCGATTGACAGGTGGCGGCTGGATCGATGCGCTGAAGCGCCCGTCCTCGTGGTCACTCGATATGGAAAGGGCAAGGTCGCCATATCCGGGTCGCTCAAAATCGGCACGTCGCTGGGGAATGATGACAATGTCAGGTTGGTCAGGAATATCCTTGCCTGGCTCGCCAAACCAGATGGGCTATTGTAGCAGGCCGTATCATCGGCCGCCGTCCCCGGCCCACTTCTTTGGGGCGCTGGTCAACCGCTACTCCCTGACGGAACGCGCCCGCGGCTACCTGATGGCGCTCGGCGCGGAGCCGCTGGACGATCGAGACACCCGGTAAAGAAACGAGGAGAAAACGTGCTGTGGATGTCATCCGCTCGTCCCGCCTCGACCTGATCTCGATGGACCCTGCGCTGCTTGAAGCGCTGCTCCAAGGCGATCGCACCCGCGCCGCACACATTGGCGGCTTTCAGATTCCAGACGATCTCGTCATCAGCGAGCAGACGCTCCAACGGCGGCTGGGGCAGTTGCGCGCCGACCCTGCCGTGCAGCCCTGGCTGCTGCGCGCCATCGTCATCAGAGAGTCTCGGACAATGTGCGGCCGCATCGGCTTTCACTCGCCGCCCGGCCCCGCAGACCTGCGCGACGTGGCCGCCGATGGGGTGGAACTCGGCTATGCGATTGCGCCCTCTTTCCGTTGCCGCGTTGACAAAGGAGATGTGAAAATGGAACGAGCCATCCCCATCTTGCCTGCCGACGACCTCGGTGTGGCGAAGGATTTTTACGCGACCAGGCTGGGGTTTCACGTCTTGTACGAGGTTTCTGAGGACGGCAAGCGCGGCCTCCTGGGGTTGGCGCGCGGATCGATCCGCATCACGCTGGACAGCCCGATGGACGGGCACGGTCGGAACGCCTGTGTGGCGTTCGAGGTCGAGGACGCAGATGCGTATTTTCAAGAATGGCGCCGCCAGATTGATGTGCTTGGCCCGCCCAAGGACGAATCTTGGGGGGCGCGAACGTTCGATTTCTTGGACCCGTTCGGAAATACGATTTTTGTGATGGGGCCGGCTGGGTCCAAATAGCGACAAGGAAAACCAATGACCCGTTCATTCGCCCAACTCATCCAGGCCGCCTGCCCGCAGTGCGGCCAACCCGTCGAACTCGAAACCTGGCTGATCGTCGACCTGACCGAGCGGCCCGACCTGGCCGAACGCATCCGCGCCGGCACGCTGCACCGCCCCCTGCCCCCACTGCGGCCACGCCGGGCAGGTCGACGCGGCGGGCGTGGTCGCCTCACTGTGGTCGGTGAGCGACCTGAGCACGATGCTGCTGATGGCCCGCTTTTACGAAGGGTGGAAACGGGATGGCCTGGAGCCGCCGGAGGCGCTGCGCC
>JAFGEY010000428.1 GCA_016931365.1 Anaerolineae bacterium | reverse complement strand
TTTTACCGAGCCGGTCACCGCCGCCATCATTGACCGGTTTTATGAGGCCTTGACCGAGAACGGCTGGCTGATCGTAGGCCACTCGGAACACTCGTTGACCACCTACCGCCGCTTTCAAGCGCGCAACTTTCCCAACGCCATCCTATATCAACGCACCGGTCAACCGACAGCCTTGCCGGCCGACTGGGATTGGCTGGCGGCTCACAAAGCGTCCACGCCCGCGCCCATCACGGTCACCCCAAGGGCTTGCCCAACACCCGGCAGCGACACAGCGCCGCTCAAACCCCAGCCCGAACCCGAGCAGACGGATCCCTTGGAACAGGCGCGCAATTTGCTCGACAAGGGTGATTCGGAAGGGGCGCGCGCATTGCTGCTGCCGCTGGCCGAGAGCCAAACCGATCACGCCCCCTTTTACACGACGCTGGGCCAGGCCTGCGCCAACCTGGGCCTTTGGGAACAGGCCGAGCGCTGGTGCCGCCAGGCTATCCAGATTGACAAACTAGCCCTGGAAGCCTATTACACACTGGCCTTGGTCCTGCAACACCAAGGCCAACTCGACCAGGCCATCGACGCCATGAAAAAAGTCATCTATATCAACCACAAAAACGCGTTAGGCCATTTCGGTCTGGCGGACCTGTACCGTAACAACGGCCAGTGGCCCCAGGCCCAAAAGTCACTGGACAACGCCCGGCGCCTGTTAGAGGCTCACGATGTCCAAGACATCATCCCCGGCTCAGGCGGCATCACCGTCGGTCGCTTGCGAGAAGCGATCATTCGCCAACAGCAACAGTGGAGCATTGAGGCCGAAACCCGCTAACGTCGAATGCGAAACATAAAACGAGAGAGACAAATGAAAGACACGCCAAGCTCAGACCCGAAACGCCAAACGACGAGAGACCCAAAGCGCCAGAGCACCGATTGGGACCAGATGCATCAACGCATCGCCCAGGCCGAAGCAACACTCTCTAAACTGGACGAAACAGATCCAGAAGTGTTGCAAGAAATATGGACGCGCCGCGCTCGAGAACTGGCTCAGAAGCCCATCCAAGAAAATCAAACCCAGCAGGTCCAATTGGTGCTGGCCCGCCTGGGAAACGAACTGTACGGTCTCGACGCACAATATGTCTATGACATCAAGCCAGCCCAACAGATCACCCCCGTGCCGCGCGTGCCCGACTGGGTAGCCGGCGTGGTCAACCTGCGCGGGCGCATCTTTTCTATCGTAGATTTGCAAAAGTTTTTTGGGCTGAGCCAGGTCCAACAAGACATAGAAAGCCACGCGCGGGACGCGAATTTTCTCATCGTCGTCGAGATGCCCGAGATGGAAGTTGCCTTGCTGGTCCAGGATGTGCTCAATGT
The DNA here is from genome assembly GCA_016931365.1 of Anaerolineae bacterium. Next base: position 3,884 of record JAFGEY010000428.1, on the reverse strand, counting down.
CGAGTCCATCCCGCTCACCCACATCCAAGAGACCACCGGCACCGTGCGTGGGCTGCGGCCGGAATACGTGCGCGGGGTGGCCAAACGCCTGGGTACCGATGAAGCGAATCCTAATGGAACAAGCTCTAATGGGAAAAGCCCTAATGACAACAAACAAGAAGTAATAGTCGTGCTAGACCTGCCGGCCCTGCTGACCGATGAACGGCTGACCATTCACGAAGAGATCGTCTAGCCCTGGGACAGAAAAAGATGGCGTTCACATTCTTTTTTCGAGATAAATACACGTTGGAACTTTTGGTTCAACACATCATCCCTGATCTCAAAAGGCGACGTTATATCAACATCTGGGACGCCGGATGTGCCATGGGACCAGAACCCTATTCGCTGGCCATCATGCTCCGGGAAAACATGACCCACTTTTTGTTCCGAAACGTGAAAATATACGCGACTGACATTGACGAAAATGGTCAGTTCGGCAAGATCATTGCGCACGGCATCTATCCAGAAGTCAGGATCAAACGCATTCCGCCGACCTTGTTGAGCAAATATTTTTCGCCGGCACTGCCGCCCGAGGATGCGGTGTACCCGATGACACAAACGGCCAACTATTTCCAAGTGAGCGAGGAACTGAAAAGAGCGATCCGCTTCCAACAGCATGACTTGTTGTCCCTAAAACCCGTCAGAGAAGAATTTGCCCTGATCGTATGCAAAAACGTGCTATTGCATTTTAAACCTGAGGAGCGCGCCCGAGTCGTACGGATGTTTCACAGCGCGCTCGCGCAGGGCGGGTACTTTGTCACAGAGCAGACACAAAAGCTACCGGACGAAACCCAGCGTCTCTTTCAACCGATCACGAGCGCCGGACAACTGTTTCAAAAAGTATAACGTGATGAAACAATCGGCGCAGGAGGTATAAAAATGGGCGACCTGAAACTCACGCCCAAGCACAATCAATCACAAAACGCGCGTTCCTCATCCATGTGGGAACATATCCGGCTGGGCAACGTGCGCATGAAACCCAAGCTCATCGGGCTGCTGCTGTTCGTCGGCTTGACCCCCCTGATCATTGCCACCGTCCTGGGCATATGGCGCTCCAGCGACGCGATGCAAGATCAGGCCTATAATGAGCTAGAGGCCGTAGAAAACATTAAAAAGAACCAGATCGAGCGCTTTTTCCTAGAGCGACAGGGCGACATCAGCGTGCTGGCCAACACGGTCAATGCCTTACGCCAGGAAGGGTTTGCCAAGCTCTCTGCGATCCAGACGCTCAAAAAGAAGCAGCTAGAAGATTATTTCGAGACCATGTGCACCGAGTTGACCGGCCTGCGCAACGACCCTTTTATTTTTCAAGCCATGCTCGACTTTAACGAGGCTTTTGAAAAGGCCGGCAACCGCATCAACACGCCCAACTGGCGCCTCCAGGCTCAAAAGTACGATACCCGGCTACAAGAGGTCGCCGAAAATTACGGCTGGGACGACTTGTTGCTCATCCACAAGAGCGGCGCCATCGTCTATACAGTGTTACAAGCATCAGACCTGGGTATAGTCATCCCCGAGAGCGAGCTCGGTGACACCAGCCTGGGCCAGGCTTTTGAGCGTGTCATCACCGTAAACAGCGAGCCCGTCGCTACGGCCGACTTTACACCCTATCCCCCCGCCGACGGCGAACAGACGGCCTTTATGATGACGCCTATGCGAGACAATCTGGGCAAAATACAAGGCTTTATCGCTTTTCGCATCCCGATTGAAAAAATCAACGCTATCGTTCAACAAAACACCGGCCTGGGCAAGACCGGAGAAACCTATCTGGTGGGCAAGGTCGACGACAGCAGCAGCTATCGCAGTGATCGTGTGGTCAAGTCAGGCCAATTCGGTGATCCCAGGACCGACACTTATATCGACCTCGGGCTGATCGGCTGGTCCGGTCAGGCGAGCAAGACCGGCAGCACCGGGGCTCTAGAGTTTATCTCTTATGCGCCCCTGGAAATACCCGGCTTGAACTGGGCCATATTCACCACTATGGAGATCAAGGAAATCATCGCTCCCACAATCTATGGGCAAGACCAGGACTTTTTCGCCAAATACATCCAAGAGTATGGCTACCAAGACTTGTTGCTGATCGACCCTGACGGCCTCATCTTTTACACGGTAGGCCACGAAAAAGATTTCGAGACCAATATATTGAACGGTCCCTACAGTGACTCCAACCTCGGCCGGCTGGTTCGACAAGTCCTGGAAAGCGGCGAGTTTGGCATCGTCGATTTTGAACCTTATGCGCCCAGCGACAATGCAAACGCGGCCTTTATCGCCCAGCCGGTAAGGGAGAACGGACGCACTGAATTCGTCGTCGCCTTGCAACTGGACCACGCGCACATTAACACCATCATGCAAGAGCGCAGCGGTATGGGCACAAGCGGCGAAACCTATCTGGTCGGCCAGGTCAACGGCGAAACCAGTTTCCGCAGCGACATGCTGACTATGGGCGATGGTCAATACGTCGTGGGATATGAAATCCAAACCGCCTATATCGACGACGCGCTTGCTGGCAACGCGGCCGAAACGACCGCCGTCGACAGCACGGGCACGCCCGTCATCATCTCTTACGAACCACTGGACATCCCAGGCCTAAACTGGGCCATCATTGGCAAGATGGACCAAGCAGAAGTATTGGCCCCGGCCAATCAATTGCGCAACCTGCTGCTGGTCATCGGCGTCGTCATTGCCGCCGGCGTGACGGGCTTGGCCTTTTTTGTCGCCATCAGCATCGCTACCCCCATTCAAAAGATCACCGACATAGCCCGTGCCATCGCCCGAGGCGATCTCGGTCACACAGTAGACATTGATCAAAGAGATGAAACCGGGCAACTGGCCGGCGCTTTTCGCGAGATGGGCCAAGCATTACAGGCCAAGACAAAAGCGGCAGAACAGATCGCTCGGGGCAACCTGGCAATAGAGGTGCCCGTCACCTCTCAAGACGATACCCTCGGTCACGCCATGGTGACGATGCAAGAGCGCCTCAGCGCTATGGTCAGTGACGTGAACGGGCTGATCAAAGCCGCTGTGGCAGGCAAGCTCGACGTGCGGGCCGATGCCACTCGGTTCGAAGGCGAATACTATCAAATCGTGCAGGGCATCAACGACACGCTCGACGCCGTCATCGGCCCGTTGAACGTGGCCGCCGAATACATTGACCGCATCAGCAAAGGCGACATCCCGGACCCCATCACTGACGACTATCAAGGGGACTTTAACGAGGTCAAGAACAACGTCAACCTGTTGATCGACACGCTCAACGCCTTTGTCGAACAGATGCAGCACTGTTACAAAGCGCAGGTTGCCGGGGACATTGACGCCGTCATCCCGGCCGAGACCTTTAGCGGCGCTTATCGCCAGATGGCCCAAGGGGTCAACGAATCGATCCAACTGCACGTGCGCAACATCTTGCGCATCCTGGACATCCTGGCTGCCTATGCTGAAGGCGACTTTGAGCCCGTGCTCGAACAGTTGCCCGGCAAGCAGGTCCTCGCCAACGAACGCATGGACCTGCTGCGCGACAACCTGCGCGGCCTGATTTCCGAGTTTGTCGTGCTCTCCCAGGCCGCCGTCGAGGGCCGCCTGCAAGTGCGCGGTGACGCCACCCGCTTTAGCGGTGACTATCGCCGCATCGTCAGGGGCGTCAATGCCACCATCGACTCCCTGGTGGGTCACATTGATAGCATCCCCACCCCGGCCATGATCATTGACAAGACCTTTAACATTCGCTTTGCCAACCGCGCTGCCGCCGAAATGGTCGGCCGCAGCCAAGAGGCGCTCGTCGGCCAAAAATGCTACGAGCAGTTCAACACTTCTGACTGCCGCACCGCCCAATGTGCCTGCGCCCGCGC
>JAFGEY010000427.1 GCA_016931365.1 Anaerolineae bacterium | reverse complement strand
GGTCGCCTGTTGCGTTTCTATCTGGCACAGGCTCCTTGATTCCAGTTATATCATTTTTAAAGGACCGTTTCAGACTGATGCTAGGATTATAATTGTGGTCGAGCTAATACCAAGAGGAGAGAATATCCAATTCATGTCAGTTTCCTTACTATGTCAAATACAAAGACGAACGGACAAACATACAGCAACGAATCTAGAATTTCATTATCTTGTGAAGAGCGGAATAAGGGTCTATTTGACGAGTAGCTATCTGGATGATCATATCTTGCCATTGTCCTGGTTCCAGATTGGCTAAAAAACGTTCTGTAAGGGTGTAATGTAAATTCTGAATCAACCAGTGTTCTGCACGTTGTCTTTCTTTGCTTTCTCGAAAATGATGACTTATCAAGTATTGACGGTGAGCATAAATGTGAGATATGATCTGTTCCACGCCTGTGCCTTCTATGGACACCGTCTTGCACACCGGCGGCGGCCAGCCGGCTTGCCGGGTATCCATCTCCAACATCAACTCCAGCGCGCGGACAGCTTGATCGGCCCCCGGTCGATCGGCCTTGTTGACCACAAAAATGTCGGCGATCTCCATCAGCCCGGCCTTGCCGGCCTGCACGTCGTCGCCCAGGCCGGGCGCATCGACGACGACGACGGTGTCGGCCAGACGGGCAATTTCGACCTCGTCCTGCCCCGCGCCGACGGTTTCGATCAAAATCACCCCGTATCCCGCCGCGTCGAGAATGAGCGCCGCGTCGAACGTGGCCGCGCTCAAGCCGCCCGGCGCGCCGCGCGTGGCCATGCTGCGGATGAACACGCCGGGATCGCCGGCCAGGTCTTGCATGCGGATGCGGTCGCCCAAGAGCGCGCCGCCGGTGAAGGGACTGGTCGGATCGACGGCTAAGATGCCGACGCGCACGTCTTGCCGGCGATAGGCGCGGGCAAGCTGGTTGACCAGCGTGCTCTTGCCGGTGCCCGGCGCGCCGGTGATGCCGACCAGGTGCGCCTGCCCGGTGTGCGGGTAGAGGGCTGTGAGCAGGTCGGCAGCGGTGGGCGCGGGCGCGTTAGCAAACGACGCGCTTGCTTCGATCAGCGAAATGGCGCGGGCGAGAGCGCGTTTGTGGTTTTCGAGCACACTTTGTATCAAGTCTATATGCTGTTCTATGTTCATTGCCTGTTCAATTTAAACCGCCGACTGCTGACCGCTGACCGCGAACAACTATAGTCGGTGGTCGGTCGTCAGTTGTTCGTGGTCGGCGGTCGCCTGACGTTAGCCTGGATAAATTCGACGATCTTGCCGATGGGGGTGCCGGGGCCAAAGATCGCCGCCACGCCCAGCGCTTTCAGCGCAGCAGCATCCTCCTCGGGGATGATCCCGCCGCCGATGACGAGCACGTCATCCATCTCGTGCTGCTTGAGCAGCGCGATCACGCGCGGAAAAAGGGTCATGTGCGCGCCGGAGAGGATGCTCAACCCGATCACGTCGACGTCTTCTTGCAGCGCCGCCTCGACGATCATTTCCGGCGTCTGGCGCAAGCCGGTGTAAATCACTTCCATCCCCGCGTCGCGCAGCCCGCGGGCGACCACTTTGGCCCCCCGGTCGTGGCCGTCGAGGCCGGGTTTGGCGATGAGAACGCGAATTTTGTGCATATCTGCTCCTGTTGATCAAGACCGCTGACCATCGACCACAGACGGCCGACCGTCGTCGGTGGTCTACAGTCAGTGGTCGGCGGTCGTTTCCACCAACTCGATCAGCACCCGCCCGGTGCTCTTGGGGTGCAAAAAGGCGATCAAACCTTCCGCGCCGTGGCGCGGCGCTTCGTTGATCAGTTGAATGCCTTGTGCCTGGAGTTCGCCGAGCGAGGCTTGCACATCGCTTACTTGCAGTGCCAGGTGATGCAGCCCTTCGCCGTTTTTTTCCAGAAAGCGGGCGATCGTGCTGTCGGGCGAGGTGGGCTGCACCAGTTCGATGGTGCTCTCGCCAACCGGGATAAAGGCCACGCGCACCTGCTGCTCCGGCACGTCGACGATTTTCTCCACATATAAGCCCAACGCCTGGTAGATTCGGGCCGCCGCGTCGAGATCGTGCACGGCGATGCCGAGATGGTTGAGTTTGGTGGGTTTCATTGTATCTATCCTTTATATTTCAAACGCCGGACGGTATTCCCCAAACACATCCCGCATCACGTCGCAGATTTCGCCGAGCGTGGCATAAGCCTGGACGCAATCGAGGATGGGCGGCATCAGGTTGTCGCTGGTTTGGGCGGTTCGGCGCAGCATCGACAATGTTTCTTGCACGCGCATGTCGTCGCGTGTGGCTCTGAGTTGGGCCAATTTGGCGCACTGCGCCTCGCCGACGGCCGGATCGACGTGCAGCATGTCCAGCTTGCGCGCTTCTTCAACGGTGAACTGGTTCACGCCGACCACGACCTGCTCGCCGCTTTCGATCGCTTTTTGTGCCTCGTAGGCGCTGTTCTGGATTTCGCGCTGTACGTAACCCGCCTCGATGGCGCACATCATCCCGCCCAGTTCGTCGATTTTGTCCAGGTAGGCCATTGCCCGCCGCTCGATCTCGCCGGTCAAGTATTCGATGAAATAACTGCCGGCCAGCGGATCGACCGTATCGGCGACGCCGCTTTCGTGGGCGATGATCTGCTGCGTGCGCAGCGCAATCTGCACCGAATCGGCGGTCGGCAGGCACAGCGCCTCGTCGCGCGAGTTGGTGTGCAGGCTTTGCGTGCCGCCAAGCACCGCGGCCAGCGCTTGCAGCGTCACGCGGACGATGTTGTTGTCCGGCTGCTGGGCGGTGAGCGTCGATCCGGCGGTCTGGGTGTGAAAACGCAGGGTTAGCGAGCGAGGATCTTGCGCGCCAAAACGTTCTTTGACCAGCCTGGCCCAGATGCGCCGCGCGGCTCTAAACTTGGCGATTTCTTCGAGCAAGTTGTTGTGGGCGTTGAAGAAAAAACTGAGTTGCGGCGCCAGGTCATCGATCTGCTGTCCGGTGCGGAGCGCCGCCTCGACGTAGGCGATCGCATTGCCCAGCGTAAAAGCGACTTCTTGCACCGCCGTCGCCCCGGCCTCGCGGATGTGATAGCCGCTGATTGAAATGGTGTTCCAGTGAGGGAGATGGTCGCGGCAGTAAGCAAAAATGTCGGTGATCAGGCGCATACTGGGCTGTGGAGGATAGATGTACGTGCCGCGCGCGACGTATTCCTTGAGGATGTCGTTCTGGATCGTGCCGCGCAGCGCGGCGGGGTCAACACCTTGTTTGTGGCCTACGGCGACGTACATCGCCAGCAGCACGGACGCCGGGGCATTGATGGTCATGCTGGTCGAGACCTTGTCGAGTGGAATGCCATCGAACAGCGTTTCCATGTCGGCCAACGAGCAGATCGAGACGCCCACTTTGCCCACTTCGCCTTCGGCCAGGGGGTGGTCAGCGTCATAGCCGATCTGTGTGGGCAGGTCAAAGGCGACCGAGAGGCCGGTCTGGCCCTGGTCGAGCAGGTATTTGTAGCGCTGGTTGCTCTCCTGGGCAGTGGCGAACCCGGCGTATTGGCGCATTGTCCACAAGCGGCCGCGGTACATATTGGGTTGGACGCCGCGCGTGAAGGGGTACTCGCCAGGAAAACCTTGATCGCGCAGGTAGTCCTGGTCGGCGATGTCGCCGGGAGTGTATGTGGCGTCGACGGGGATGCCGGAGGGTGTGGAGAACTGCTTCCGGCGCTCGGGGTAGCGATCGGTGACCTGTTTCAGCGTGGTGCTTTGCCACTGCTTTTTGCGGTTGAGGATTTCATCTGCCATAGATGGGGCCTCCTGATCAAGTCAGTTCAGTCTGAACTGTTCAAGATATGCGGAAGGATGTGATACAGGTATTCACGCGCTGATGGTGACATATTCTGCCTCGCGCAGGATGTGCGGGCCGATGTACGGGCTTGCTGTCGCTCTTGCTGACGAGCTTTGCGTTCTTTCGTATCTCCAAATAATATGATGACTCACATTTGCTTGTGCCGATGACAACATGTAATACTGTGGCTGTTTGCCATTTACTTTATATTATACATGGCGCAGCAGATTTTGACAACCTGCGGTGACAGCCATCATAACACCACTAAATTCACGCAATCTACACGCACAAGGGGTTGAAATTCAGATCCAAGTGTGGTATGATAGAGCTACATTGTTACATACTCCCAATCGGTTTGATCTGTTCGAGCCGAGCACAAACGATGCTGTCCTGTCGTCACAGACCTGGCAGCGTTTTTTGTCTCTGTAAGCAACTGATCGCTTACTGACCCGAGTATTGGTCCCTGGTGCTTTTTAGATTCTCATGATGGGCTAGATTCTATTGGGGAACTCTGTTTGGGTCAGTAAAGGCGAGTGAGATGCCTGGTGTTTGGGGGAAACACGAGTGGACGAAAACAAACCGAGTCGGCCGCTTGATCATACCCGTTCAACCATCCAATACGCCATAAATTATCTGACGACACGCGACCGCACCTCGCCGCAGAAAGCCCTGGAACGGATCATGCAAGAAGCCAGGGCAAAAAAGGCCAGTCTGAGCCAGGTTGCCGAAGCGATCGTCAACGATCAAGAGATTTCATATCGGTACAGCGCGCCGGTTTGACGCACATCGACGCCCCCTTTCCCCAGCACTGCTTAGTGCCAGCGCAGTCTTGGAAGAAAACCGATGGAAAATCAATTTTCATGCCTTCATAACGATCCGGATGCCGTTGACGCCTATTCGGGCCAGCCCCTGGCCTTGATTCTCGCCGATCACGATTCAGCACAGCTTGGCAATCTGGTTTCCCACCGCTCCAAAGCCGCTCTGCCCTTTGCCGGTGAATACCGCCTGATCGATTTTGCCTTGTCCAACTGCGTCCATTCAGGCATCGACACGGTGGGCGTGATCACACAGTACCAATCCCGCTCGTTGCACGACCATCTTGCCTATGGCCGCCCCTGGGACCTCGATCGGCGCCAGGGGGGGCTGGCGCTGCTTCATCCCTACCAGGGACACAGTGGCATGCAATGGTATAGCGGCGCCGCCGATGCGATCTATCAGAACCAGGACTTTATTCTGCGCCATCGCACCGGCGAGGTATTGCTCCTCGCCGGCGACCAGGCCTACAAACAAGACCTGAATGTGCCGCTCGTACGTCATCGTCAGGCCGGCGCCGATCTGACCGTCGTCGCGACCGCCATCGAACCAGAGCGGGCAGCGCAATATTATACGCTGCAAATCAATGAATTGGGCTGGGTGCAGGCCCTGCTCCCACCGGGCAGCAACGAACCGGGATCGCTGGCTCTGATGGGCATACTGTTGTTCAACACCGATGTGCTCAACTGGCGTTTGAACGAAGACGCTCAGGATGCCAACTCGACGCACCAGTTCGACCATGATGTGATTCCCTGCATGATCCGGGCCGGCGACCGTGTGCTGGCTTTTCAGTACACCGATTACTGGAACTGCATTCATACCGTCGAGGATTATTGGCAGGCCAGCATCGACCTGCTCCGGGACGCTTCTCCCCTGAACCTGCACGACACCGGCTGGCCCATCCGCACGCAAGTCCAGGCCCGCCCGCCCACCCGCATCGAAATTGGTGGGCACGTCTCGCACAGCCTGATCTCCGGCGGCTGCATCATCGAGGGCGCGGTCGAATATTCGATCCTCTCGCCGGGTGTGTACGTTGGCCCTGGCGCCGTGGTCCGCAATTCAATTGTGATGCAAGACGTGGTTATCGAAGAACGCGCCCTGGTGCAAAATGCTATCCTCGACATCGAAGCTACCGTTGGGCAGCAGGCCCAGGTGGGTATCGCCACCCGTCACGCGCCGACGATGACAGCACAAGCGCCGACGCCGATCACGGTGATCGAAAAAGGAGCTCACATCCACACCGGGGTTGTCGTCGGACAGGAATATCCTCGGGAGCTTGTCCCTTCCCGGCGTCAAGCCAGGGTCGATGCGACCTGAGGGCGCGCCATTTTGCGCGCCAAAGGGTGCAGCATTGCCCTGTTTACGGCCCCCATCTCTTTGAGGTGGGGGCCTTGCATTTGACGGCACACCGGGGCCGGCATATAATCCGTTCTCGTAATTGCTCAACCTGTGCTCAAATCTGGACAGGATAAACAAGATTAACAGGATAAAAGACCATCAAATCCTGACAATCTTGTAAATCCTGTCGAAAAATGATCGAGAATCAGCTATGCCTGAGCAGTTACTCTCTCTCAATGCTAAACTGAAAACCACGAGGACAGCTATGAATCGACGTCAAGAACTGGTCTGGGCGGGCAACGAACTGCTCCGTCGCGGCCTCACCGTTTACACGGCAGGCAACATCAGCGTGCGCACCGAGGACGGACGCGGCTTGTACATCAAGCCGAGCGGCACGCCTTACCCCGACATCACGCCTGAAAGCCTGGTCGTCATCGACTGGGAGGGCAACGTGATCGAGGGCGGCACGCCATCCATCGAGCACCATCTACATCGCCTGGTCTACCTGGCCCGCCCCGACATCGCGGCGATTGTCCACACCCACTCGCAGTACGCGACCACACTCGCCTCCAGTGTGCTGCGCCAGGGTATCCCGGCCGTCCTGGGCGAAGTTGCCCACTATATCGGCGGACCGATCGACCTTGCCGCTTACGGCCCGGCCGGCTCGCTCGAACTGGCCCAAAACGCGGTCAAGTGCCTGGGCGACCGGAAACACGGCATCCTGCTCAAGAACCACGGCGCGTTGGCCGGGGGCAAAGACCTGCGCCAGGCGCTCGATTTCGCCGAGCTGATCGAGCGCAGCGCGCAAAGCATGATTTTCGCCCACCTGCTCGGCGGCTATGACACTCGTCCCGAAACCTACCGGGCGGAGTTTTAACCATGCGTGTCGATCTCCACATTCACTCCACCGCATCCGACGGCACGTGGAATCCGCGGGAACTCGTGCAGCAGGTGCAGGCCACCGGCATCGATCTCTTTGCCGTCGCCGATCACGACTCGGTGGGCAACGTGCGGGCTACCGAAGCGTTGGCCCGTGAACGCGGCTTGCACTTTATCCGCGCCGTCGAAGTGTCGTCCACCTGGAATGTCCAGTTGATCCACATTCTCGGCTACGGCATCGACCTCAATGATGCGGCCCTGCTGGCAATGATCGACGAAAACTGGCATAGATTGGCGAGCGTTGACGATCAATCGATCCGCAAATTGATCGCTGCGGGGTACGAGATCAGCTTTGAGGAATTTGAAACCTACCAGAACGACACCTCGCGCGGGGGCTGGAAGGCGCTCAATTTTATGATCGACAAGGGGATTTGCAGTGGCGTGAAAGACTTTTTCGGGCGGCTGTTTGTGGGCGAGATGGCCCTTCACTATCCCGCCTTCGCCGACCCGGCCGAAGCGGTGCAGATCATTCACCGCGCCGGCGGCACGGCGATCTGGGCGCACCCCGGCAGCAATGTCCTCAATGGGCGTACCGCCGATGAGATATTCGATTACGTGCGGGACATCGGCATAGATGGGCTGGAGTGCTATACCCCTTATCATGACGCGCCACTGGTCGCACGATGCCTGGATTTTTGCCGCCAGCACGGCCTGTTGATCACCGCCGGGTCAGACTGTCACGGCGGCTTTGTTGCCGAGCGTGCGCTTGGCCAGCCGGAAGCGCGCCTGTCGCAACTCAATCTGGGGCCGCTGCTCGGCTATGCCAGGATTGGAGCACGACCATGAACGATGACATCCTCATTCGCCCGGCCACGCTCGACGACCTGGATGCGTTGGTGTACCTGCGCCGGCTGATGTTTGAATCGATGGGCCACACTGACCCCGAACAGCTTGCCGCCGGCGACCGGGCCGCGCGGGCTTACATAGAGGCCAAGCTGCCGGGCGGCGAATTTTGCGCCTGGGTCGCCGTCGCCGCCGACGGGCAGGTGGTCAGCAGCGGCGGCGCGGTGATCGACGTGCACCCGCCCGGTCCGGGCAACCTGTCCGGCAAAATCGGCTACATTATGAGCGTCGCCACCCGGCCCGAGTACCGGCGGCGCGGGCTGGCCCGGCGCATTGTGGAGACGATCATCGAGTGGTTCAAGGCGCAAGGCGTCACCCGCATCGCCCTGCACGCCTCGGACATGGGCCGGCCGATGTATGAACGAATGGGCTTTAAGGCCAGTACGGAGATGAGGCTGGAAATCAAGTAGCCGTCATACGCAGGCGGGCTGCTGCCCGCTGCGCCACCCAACACAAAAACAGCCTTGTAGAGATGCCCCGGCGGGGCATCCTTACAAGGCTTTATTTTGCTCGGAGAATCTCAGGCCGGCACACACGCCGATTCGTTTGAATTGCGACGGCAGGATTATGCCAGCGCCGGGATTGGCTTGTTGTGCAAATAATCCCCCTTGCCCGGTATTATATGCCGTACTCCGCCAGCAGGATTTTCTACATCCCCTGCGTAACGCGGGATGATGTGGATATGTACATGCGGGACGGTTTGCCCGGCGGCTGAGCCAATGTTGATGCCCACATTAAAGCCATCCGGGTAAAAACGCTCGGTCAGGAGCATTTTCAGGCGGTCGGTCATCAGCCAACAGGCGGTTTTGGTGTGAGTGGACAGGTCAAAGTAATTGACAATGTGTTTTTTGGGAATGACCAATGTATGACCAGGCGAAACCGGATACTTGTCCAAGATCGCAAAAGCCGTTGCAGACTCGGTAATCAATTCCCGTTCCAAGTCAGGGGCGCAAAATGGGCAGTTTTCAGGGTTGGGGTGCAGCAGGCGGTTATAGTGTTGATACTCGTAGATTTCACAATGTTCAGTGCGCAAGAAACTACGATAAGGCAGTTTGACGTTACACTGGTAAACGCTCACGCTATGTTTGACGTGGGTGCGGAAACCATCCTGCTGAATATCGCGTCGCACAGTAAAATAGGCTTTACCTTCAGGTTTGAGCAATTCCGCAACAGCCATCAGGACGTGCGCCTGCTCTTCGGGAAGCAAGATATTCAGGACATAGGTGCATATAATAGTGTCAAATTTGCCCTGTGGTGGGTCGGGGGCGTAGTGGGGATCATAGCTAGTGATGTCGAACCCCTTTTGACGTAGAAAGTCTACATCCGCGCCCAAGCCACTTCCAAAATCCAGCACCCGCCCGCGAATCAAATACTGATTGAACAAATGTCGCGCCGGAAACGAAACTCGTCGGCGTTCTTTAACCGTCAGATGGCTGTTGGGGTTTTGTGGCGACTGAAAAACCAGATTCATGACGTGTATTTCCATCCTGTCGCAAAGCCCATATTTGCCGCAATTTGCGCCTGCGGGGCCATGGCCTGATAAAGAGTGTCGCGAAACGATCGAAAACTCGTTACCTGAAAATCTGTGACGGAACTTACCTTGAACAACAGCACATAGTCTTCAAGCAATCTGGCTATATGCGGAGTGCGCGCGGTTACCTGGACGGCTTGGTGTTGCAATCTGGCAAATGGGTCGAAGTAGAGCGCAAAATCCGGCAGGTTATCACTTTTGGATGAATTGACTGTTTTGGGTGTGGGAACGATATTCCAGAGTAAATCGTGCGCCACGAAGCGCCAAGGCAGGAAATGGTCGAGCGAGAAATCGCCTTTCATTATCGGCTGCCCCGAATAGATGCAACTCAGGCCGCCAGTCTGTTGCAAAACGCTGTTCCAGAAGGTTTTGGCCTGTTTTAGGTCGCGTTCCTGCGGCTCAAACAATTTCCCAGCAATGTTGGGGACGTTGGGATTGTTCTTTTGTAGGTAGTTGACCAGATGCCATAGGCAAAAGCCACTCAAAATCGCAATGTGTTGGTTGAGATAATCGAACCAGGCGGGATGAATTTCAATGGAGGGCGCGGGTTGGGCGAGAAAACGATACAGGCAGGGGGGCAAATTGGTAAGTGATTGACCAGCAAGCGCTTCGATGGCGGGGTTGATCTTCCAATCATCCACCCCGCGCAGTTGCGCCATAAAGAAAGGACGTAAGAAGCGATAAGGAACGTAATCGCCCAGACTGTGAATTTTGCGCCCGATAGCGGTCTGTTGAGCCAGGTCATCGCGCACAGTGTGGAGCACTTGGGCGCGTCTGCTTTCGGTCGTCAACCGTCCCTGCCCCGCCAAGTCGAGCGCAATCATCCCTAGTCGATCTTGCTTGCCAAACGAAAGCCGAAAGTAGTGCGCCGGATACCACACCTCCGCCACCATCTGCGCCAGGAGATCTTGGATAGGAATGACCCGCACCTGATGCCCATGGATATGTCCCAGAATCGCCAGAAACCAGTAGAACTTGTAGGAATTGGTCACTTTGTCAAAACTGGCGGCAAGGTGTTCGACCGGCAGGTTGGGAACAGGGGGAAGGTTCATGTATTGCCCCTTTGGAATAAGAAATCTCAACTCAAACCAGTAAAATTATCAAGAGAATGATGAACTGGAATTGTTCATGAATTTTAGAACAACGTCATCTGTCTCAATGACCCGGCCTGTCCGGATGAGTGTTCGCCAAGCCATGCCGAAAGCCTTAAGGGTGATTCCCGGAAAGGATGGGGGAAGGGTAGCGCGCCTTTTTGCAGCAAGCGTTTGTTGCCTTCGGGCATTTGCGCGTGTTCCAACACAAAGATCGGCGCCCAACCGTTTTTGAGCGCCTCGGTGGCGCCCGCCCATGTGCCGCCGGTTTCGGCATCGCTGGCGACCACGATGGCGTAATCGGACAGGCAGTAGATAAGCCGGTTGCGTCCCATCGCCGCGCCGACCGAGAATCCGGCGTCGGGGCTGTATGGGGTCATCAGGCACAGGTCGCCGCGCCGCAGAGCGTCCTGCCATTTGCGGACAGTCTTCTCCAAACTATCGGCCAGCACGCCAACCGCCGTGCCGCGCGCTTGGAGCGCCGCTTCCATGCTGAGCGTATCCACGCCCCTTGCGCCGCCGGAATAGAGCACCTGTCCGGAAACCCCGCAGGCGCCGCCGACGAGTTTTGCACATTCCTGCCCGGCCTGGTCGAGGTGGCGCGATCCTACAATGGCGATCCCCGGCTGACCGAGCAGGGCTTTTTCACCGGCATAGAACAACACTGCCGGAGCAGAATCTTTGAGACGCTGGCGATAACGCTGGGGATAGTCCACGTCGGCGCGGGTGAGCGGGTAAATGCCGAGCGAAGCCAGCCTTTCCAGCACGATCGCCAGCGCGCCGTGACGGGCCAGCAGACCGGCAAGCCGTTCGACTTGGGCAGGCGGCAGGGCAAGTTGCGTTTGGAGATCGGACCCATCCCGGTCCAGCAAGCTGCCGGGGCGCAAATTAAGGGCTTGCAGTTTACGGGCCAGCGGATTCCACTCGCGCAGGGTAAGGGGGGCAAACGGTGGCTCATCAGGCAACCCCAGGTGAGAGCAGAGCAGCAATAAAGCTTGAGCGTCTTGAGTGATCATGTATTTCTCGCAGTGGCTTGCGCCAGAGTAAAGGGATAGACTGGTCCGGAGCCATGTTTGCGCAGCATGTAACCAGCCATAGTCAGTGTCCAGCCGGAATCGAGAATGTCATCTATCAGCAACACGGGAGCGTCGGGTATCTTGTCGCAAAGGTCGAGCGTATTCAACACGTTTCGTGCTTGCATGGAACTGTTTTGCATAAGCTTTTGTGGTTCAGCGTTCGCCACACGTACCAGCACGGGCTTGAACGGAATGTCCAATCGATTAGCGAGCCGCACGGCAAAATCGGGAACGAGTTCCGGATGGCGGCGGGATGGGATGGCGGTCAACCAGGCCGGGAATGGTTCAGGCCGCCAGATTTCGCGGATGAGACGGGCGGCAGCTTGCACCAAATCATCCGAAAAATGGTTGTGTTCGTATTTCCCGGCGCGCACCAGCGTGCCCCATCCGGCATCGCCATAATAACACAAGGAACGACCGGTTTCGTTGAGCAATTCGGGCGGGATAGTACGTTTTTGCTCAAGGAAAATGCCCGCCGGAAGCATGAGGCGCGGTTTGATGAGGATGGCGGCGCCTTTCAAATAGCTTTCGGCTTCAACGACAAGCGCAAAGGAGACGGTCTGCGGCAATCCCTTACCCCGGCAGTTGGCACAGCGCCCACAGGGTTGAGGGCGCGCGTCATCGAGAGCGCACTGCAGAAATTCCATCAAACAGCCGGTATGCGCCATGTACGCCTGCATGTGGGCTTGC
Organism: Anaerolineae bacterium; assembly: GCA_016931365.1. Next base: position 3,691 of record JAFGEY010000427.1, on the reverse strand, counting down.
TCGGCGCGGCGCAGGTTGGTAACGCGCTCGATGCGTTCGCTGTCGGGATTCCAGGCATTGGGCGTGCGGAAATAGACGGTCTTGCGATTCTCAAAGGCGGCTCCGACCGCTCCATCCACTTCGAGCAGTTTGAGGGCTTTTTCCAGCGTGCTCCGGCTGACATTGACCTGGGCCAGGATTTCATTGATTGACAGTCCTTCACTGCGTTCAAGCGCCGCCAGGGTTTGGCGCATGATTTCGAGGCTGGGGAAAGCGGATTCGATAAAATAGTCTTGAATTTCGTCATCTTCAGCGCCACTGAGCAAGATGCCATAGGCCCGCTCCACCGCCCGCCCGGCGCGTCCAACCTGCTGATAATAGGCCACGACCGATCCGGGACGCTGAAAGTGAATGACATAGCCGATGTCGGGTTTGTCAAAGCCCATGCCCAGCGCCACCGTCGCCACCAGCGTTTTGATGTTGTTGTCCAGAAAGGCTTGCTCCAAGGCGGGACGGTCGGGGCTTTCGGCGTGATATGCAGCAGCCGAAAAGCCCTTTTGTCGCAGCCAGCCGGCCACCCGTTCGGTATCCGGCACGGTCAGGCAATAGATAATGCCGCTGCCGGGCAGTTTGGGCAGGTTTTCCACCAGCCAGGCCAGGCGCTCGCTCTGATTGGCAAGCGTGATGGTTTGCAGTCGCAATGACTCACGGGCGAGCGGCCCGCGTAAGATGAGCAGATCATCTCCCAATTGCGCTCGAATATCGGCCACCACGCGGTTATTGGCTGTGGCGGTAGTCCCCAACACCGGGGCGCTTTTGGGAAGCATTCGCAGGATGCGCACAATGCGGCGGTAATCGGGGCGGAAATCGTGTCCCCAGTCAGAGATGCAGTGGGCTTCGTCCACCACAAACAAGCCCACCTTCCCAGCCATGCCGGGCAAGACTGATTGGAGAAATCGCTCGTTGTTCAGGCGTTCGGGCGAGATGAGCAAAACATCGCAGGCATTCTCTTCGAGCGCGGCCTCGACTGCCTCCCATTCTTCGCGGTTGGCGCTGTGGATGGTGTAAGCGCGGATGCCGATCCTCTTGGCCATCTCGATCTGATTGCGCATGAGCGAGAGCAGCGGGCTGATGAGTAGAGTGGGGCCTGCGTTCTGTTCGCGCAAAAGTTTGGTGGCGAGAAAATACACCAGGCTTTTGCCCCATCCAGTGCGCTGGACAACCAGGGCGCGCTTTTTATGCACGGCAACAGCTTCAATGGCTTCCCATTGCCCGGGGCGAAAGTCTGCCTGTGCGCCGAGCATGGTACGCAGGTGAGCGAGGACACGTTCGCGGTGTGTCATCGTTTCTCCGTTTTTTCAATCACTGACTCTACTGAAAAAACTCAACTCAGATATTACTACACTTTATGCACCAGCACAAATGGCCGGGGAGCACGCGGAGTTTGGGGCAAGCGCGTCGCCAACAAACAGTGTTCTTTAGCGCCATTGGCGAGCAGCAAAGGATGCGCCCCAAACTACAGCTGCACTCCATGGCCGGGCACGTTGCCCAGATCGGATTTTACTCTGCCGTCCTCAACTCTTCCTCAAAATATCGTATATCATCTTGTATCATCCCCGGCTTGTCCCGCGTGTAAACCCCCACGCACATCGCGTCGCCGGGACGCATCTGCCGCGCAGCGAATATGATCCCTTCCCTCGGATCGGTGCGCCCCGCCGCCAACACCTTGTAGTGGATCGCCGGTTTGGACAGCGTCACAATCCGCGCCAGCATGCGGTCGCGATCCTCCACTTGGTACTGCTCTTTGACGTTGGGATCGTGCCACGGCTGTTTGTCGCGCGGCGAAGGGTTGTAATAGGAGCACATGTAAAAGTCGAGGGCGAGGTGTTCCTCCGCCCAGGTGAAAATCTCCGGGATGTGACCGGCCACGCCGGCCGGCAGCCCGGCATCCTGGATGATCCGGATCGTTTCGACGATCTCGTCCTCCATCCCGTTGGCGAGCATGTATTCCATCCGCCCGCCGTGGATGTAGCAAGCTTTGCACCCCGCATCGATGGCAAACCGGGCGGCGATCGGCTGGGTGGGCGCTTCGGACGCCGTCTGCGCCACCCACTGGATCGCGCCGCCCTGCGCCCAATAGTCCTTGAGGATGCCGGTCATGTGCCCGTCTCCACGGCCCAAAAAGGTGTCGATGCCCAGCGATTCCGCCTCGCGCAACGTGGCCTGCACTTGAGCCTCAGTGTAAAATTCGCGCATCTCGGTGTCGCGCTGCGGCGATTGGTGCGAAAAGCCGCTGAACGGGTTGCCGCCGATGATCAAGCGGCTGACCGAGAGTGAACCCAATTGAACGTGTTCGAGCGACATTTTGTCTCCTTTGAATATCGACCACCGACTGCCGATCGCCGATCATTCAGCGGCGATCATTCGTCCGCCGTCGGCGGTTGTTTGTCTGTCGTCGGTGGTCCGTTGTCAGCGGTCTTGCTGTGGTCAAAATGTCTTTCTGCCGTTGTTTGCGCCCCAAATCCTTTTCCACAAACAGGCTTTCACCGCTAAAAGGATCGATCTCGGTGTAATACATCAGGCTGCTGTATGTGGATGGCGTCGGCGTGAAGACTTGCACCTGCTCGGGGCTGATTTCCAACTCGCGGCTGATCGACTCGCGCATGCGCGCCATATCTTTTTCCGAGCAGCCGGGATGGGCGGCGATGAGATAGTAGGTGAGAAACTGCTCCGCCCCAGACTCGGCGTTCAGGCGATCAAACTTGTCTTTGAAGCGGAGCAAATCCTCCGTGCCCGGCTTGCCCATGCGGGCCAGCACGCGCCGCTCGGTGTGCTCCGGCGCGACCTTGAGCTGGCCCGAGACGTGATGGCGCACCACCTCGCGCAGGTAGGCGTCGCCGTGCTGCCGGTCATCCAGCACCAAATCATAGCGAATCCCCGAGCCGACAAAGACCTTTTTGACGCCCGGCACGCGCCGCAGCGCCTTGAGCAGTTCAATCTGTTGGCTGTGATCGGGCTTGAGCGACGGGCAGCGCTCGGGATAAAGGCAGCGCCGGTCGGGGCACGCGCCGCTGTGCAGCTTTTTTGAGCATTCAAAACCGTACATATTCGCCGTCGGGCCGCCGACATCGAGGATGTAGCCTTTAAAGTCGGGATATTGGGTCAGCCGTTCGGCCTCTTGCAAGATCGACTCCTGGCTGCGCCACTGCACCGTGCGCCCCTGGTGCACGGCAATCGAGCAGAAATTGCACTCGCCGTAGCAGCCGCGATGGGTGGCAATCGAAAACTTGATCGTCTCCAACGCGCGCAGCGGCCCTTGCTGCTCGTAAAAGGGGTGCTGGGCGCGCTCATAGTCGAGCGCGTGGACGGCGTCAAGTTCGGCCTGGGTGAGGTAGGGGGCAGGCGGGTTGTGGATCAGCCAGCGCGTGTCCTGCTGTTGGCACAATCCTTTGGCGGTGAGCGGATCGTTGTTCAGGTAAAACTGGTGAAACATCTCGATGAACGCCCGCTTGTCTGCAACAACCTCCTGATACGAAGGCAGCGCCAGATAGCCCGCCTTTGGCTCCGGCGAAACATAGCACAGCCCGCGAATGCCCTCCGCATAGCTCCCCGTCGCCAACGCGTGAGCCAGCTCGACGACGCTGCGGTCGGCCATCCCGTAGAGCAAATAGTCGACTTTGGCGTCAAAGAGGATCGAGCGGCGAATCTTGTC